>CAYONK010000063.1:1897-11611 GCA_964405285.1 uncultured Ardenticatenaceae bacterium | reverse complement strand
TCCGCGCCGAAAAGTCCAAAACCCGCCGCCACCTGGCCGAATTCTGGATGGTGGAGCCGGAAATCGCCTTCTGCGACCTGGACGACCTGATGGCCCTCGAAGAAGAATTTGTCAGCTACGTGGTGCAGACCACCCTGGCGCAGCGGCGGGACGAATTGGCCTCCCTGGGGCGCGACCTGACTGCCCTGGAAAACGTCAAGCCCCCCTTCCCGCGCATCAGCTACGACGAGGCCATCGAACGCATCCAGGCCATCCGCGAAGCGACCGACGACCCGGAATTGAAAGAGTTGCTCAAGATCGAATGGGGCGACGATTTCGGCTCGCCCCACGAGACGGAACTGACCAAGCAGTTCGACAAGCCGGTTTTCGTCTACGGCTACCCGACGCAGGTGAAGGCGTTTTACATGGAACCGTGGCCCGGCCGGCCGGAAGTGTGCAAAAGCGTAGACCTGCTCGCCCCCGAAGGCTACGGCGAGATCATCGGCGGCAGTGAGCGGATGAGCGACCCGGACGTGCTGCTGGCGGCTATCCGGCGGCACGAACTGCCGGAAGCCCATTACCAGTGGTATATTGATTTGCGCCGTTTCGGCAGCGTGCCGCACAGCGGTTTTGGCCTGGGGTTAGAGCGCACCGTCGCCTGGATTTGCGGCATCGAACACATCCGCCAGACCAGCCCCTTCCCCCGCACCCTGAACCGGATGAATCCGTAGGCGGACCAGGGACTCAAGACTGGAGACTAGAGATGGCCATCTCTAGTCTCCAATCTCCAACGGGTGGACGGCGAGTTGTTCTAACCAGGGGCGTAGGGCAATGGCGACCTTTTGGGTTTGCTCTGGCGTTAGATAAGGAGTGTGATCGTCGAGGATGGCGGTAGCCATTGTGGTGAATTCTGCTTCGAGAAGAAAGCGATACTCGTTCAAGTCCGCACCGATTAGATCCGGATGGCGGTTGCGCCAGGTTGTCAGGTGATCCCGCACCGCTTGCACTGCCTGATCAAGACCGGAGACTTCGAGGGTGATAAAGGCCGTTTCCCCCACCCGCAGCGCCTGGACCAACACCGGCTGCAACGGCCGTTGCGCCACTCCATCCAGCACCTTTTGAACAGCCGCCAACGCCTCCAGATAAGGCAGCGTCTCAATTCGCAATCTCTCCAGAGGCAGACCCTCTACCGCTAACCCGCCAGGTAAAGACGGAGCTACCTGCAAAGCAAAACGGGTTCGCTGCTGTTGGGTCGGCGGCGCGGCCTCCTCTTCACCCAGACAAATCCAGACAACCAGCCGCCCCAGGACAATCTGGTCATTACTATGCAAGACGTAAGGCGTCTCCGGCGATAGACGAGTCTGATTAAGCCACGTGCCATTGGTGCTGCCCAGGTCGCGCAGCACAAACGCCACGTCGGTAAAACGAATTTCCGCGTGCTGCCGCGAAACGCCCAACTCCATCGCGTCATATGCAGACAGGTCCACCAGGCCCAGCCCGGCGTCGGTCGAACCGGCGTCAAAACGGCCTAAAATGTGGGTCTCTCCTGGTTTTGCCAGCAGAGGGTCAGCCTCATTCATGATCAACAAGGCAAATCCCCCGTACGGCACAGTCATCGCCCGCTCTTTACAAGGGACATTCAATTGCGGCAGGTCTGTCTCCCCGGACACGCGCGCTGTGGTATGGATATTGGCGACCTTCCGGCGCAATGGAGCCTGGCAATAGGCGCAATAGTCAGCCGATGGCTCGTTTTTGCTAAAACATTTGGGGCAAAATTTCGACTCAGGCATGATGCAGGTGGCTCCTATAGGCGGCTTATAGACGGTAGGATTTGTGTATAATGGTTCATAGCTGCATAGACAATAATCTTATTAGAAACGGGGCATTTGGCAAATTACGATGAGGCAAGCCGCTACGCAAAGATTAGCCGAGGAGTTGCTGCAACGGGGCGTCCAACTGGATGATTATACCCTGCTGGAGCGCATCGGATTTGGTGGAGAAGCGGAAATCTGGTCAGCCTGGGATGAAGCGCAACAGCGGCTGGTCGTGGTTAAATTTCTCCGCTTGCCAGGGTTTGACCCTATCGCCGAAACCATCGTCAGCGAGGATTTTGCCAAACAAGTCCAGCTTATTGCCACGCTGAATCACCCCAACATCTTACCCATTTACGGTCACGGAACTCTTGAGAAGCAGTTTCACTATTTTGTGATGCGCTATGCGCCGTTAGGTTCCCTGGCGAAACGGCTGCAAGCCGGGCCATTATCCCTGGCGGAGACGCTGGCCATCGTCGCCCAAATTTGCCAGGCGCTAACCTTTCTCCACCAGCGTGGCGTCGTCCACCGCGACCTGAAGCCCAACAACATCTTGCTGGACAGCCAAAACCGCGTCTATCTGTCTGATTTTGGTCTGGCTAAAGCAATTTCCAGTGAGACGCTGCCGATGCACACCGGACGAGGCACGCAGGCGTATGCGCCATTTGAGCAGCATAACCGCCTGGCGATTGTGCCCCAGTCAGACATTTACAGTCTGGCGATTTTGACCTTTGAGATGCTGACCGGCGAACTGCCCTGGGCAGGGACCAACGATCTGGCGTCGCGGCAATTTCAATTTGACCAGCGCTTGCCCGATTTGAGCGATTTTGCCCCGGACTTGCCCGCATCGCTGACGGCCGCTTTGCACCAGTTGAGCGCATTTCATTGGGCAGAACGGCCGTCTACTGCTGCCGCTGCTTTCAACCTGTTATTAACGGCCGTTGGTCAATCCCCTGCCTCTTTCCCAGACCCCGCAGCCGAGTTGCCAGACGAAGCGACCAGAGACCAGGCAGACGCCCGCTATTTGCTGGCCCAATTCCTCACCTACTGGCAGCCAGAGCGCATGGCGTTCCCGGCCTCGCTCAGCCACCTGGCTCTGATAGATGCGGTGCGCAGCCGGGACGAGCAGGCGTTTGCCGATCAACCGGGTTGGGAGCTGTTTATGCTGCGCGGCGCTCTGGCGTATGAGTATCGCCTGGTATCCCCCCCGCCAGAGGTCGCCCCACGCTCCCAGTGGCAGGCGGCCGAGCAAACGCTTCTTCTGGAAAATGACCCGGCTGCCGCCCACGCTCTGGCGCGGCTAGACGCTCTGTGCCGGGGAAGCGATACCCCTTTCGCCCCTGACCCGGCCTTGTTGCCGCGTCTGGTGGAGATGGAGACCGTGGCGGCCTGGCGCGTTTTGGCGCGGGTGGCTCCGCAACCGGCTGAGTGGCAGACTGTGGGAATAAGCCCGGAAATAGACGGCCGTTTAGCCGATTTAGCCCTCTCCACCGCCAGTCACGCTCCCCTGGCCGCCCGGTTGATCGGCCAGGTGCGTAGCAAAACGGCCGTTGCCGCCCTGTTGCCCCCCTCCTCTCAGAAAAGCAGACTCACCCCGCCACAACGCCTCGCTCTGAGTGAAATTTATCGCCTTGCCGGCAGCCTGCCCCCGCAAACGCCTGGGCGCATCCGCTGGCAGGTCCGAGAGCAATTCATCCGCGAATGGCTGCGGCGCGACCTGACCCGGCAGACGTTCGGCCGGCTGGCCATCGGCCTGCTCGTCGGGCTGTTGGTCGGTTTGATGATGCTGGCCGGTTGGTTTTCTCGCCTGAGCGCCCAATTGCGCGACAGCCTGCTAGAGCCATATCCGGTGAGCAACATCATCACCATCGTCGGCGTGGACGACGCCAGCCTGGCCCGTTACGGCCGTTGGGACAGTTGGCCGCGCACGCTGCACGCGGACTTGATCAATCGGCTGCAAGAGATGGGCGCCAGCGTCATCGTCTTCGACTTCTTGTTTGAAGCCGTCACGCCCGACGACGAGGCGTTGGGCCAGGCGATGCGAACGGCGGGCAATGTGGTTCAGCCGGTGTTAGGCTTTGGTGATGCCTTGTCTATCACGCCCGGCCAGATCACCTACGAGCAACTGTTTTGGCCGCAACCGGCGTTGTTAGCCGCGGGAACGGCCGTTGGCCACACCAACATTCTCCATGATCCCGACGGGCTGGTGCGGCGACTGCCCACCCTTGTCAACGCCAATGGCACGACCGACCGGCGTTACCCCAGCCTGGCTATCAGCGCCTTGCAAACCTATCTGGGCGCGGCAGGGGCGGCTTTGCCCACCGTGACCGATGATGAACTGGTCGTCGCCGGCCGGGCGATCCCGGTTATGCCGTATGGCGAGATGTCCATCTACTACGCCGGCCCCCCCGCTCAACCGGGGGGGGCGACGTTCACTGTGGTTAGCTACCAGGATGTCTTGGCCGGACAGGTGGCGGCGCAAGAGGTGGCCGGCCGGATTGTCTTGGTGGGGATGATGGCTACCGCCGAGCCGGATCGCTATCTGACGCCGGTGAGCAACGGCCGTCCTATGTACGGCGTGGAGATTATGGCTAACGCGATTGAAGCGATTTGGGCAGGCAAGTTTATCCGCCACCCTGCGGTATCATTTCACTTCTTGCTGTTGTTGGTGGTGGGTTTGGTGACTGGCTTGTTGGCCGCCCGACCCTGGTCTGGGTTGCTGCTGGCTGCCGGATTGGGGGTGGCTTATTTTATAACGGCCGTTTGGCTCTTCAATCGCAGGGGTCTGATGCTGGACGTTTTCTTCCCCCTGGCTGTCATCATGACCACATACGTCCTGGTGACAGCTTTTCGCCTGTCGGTTGAAGCGCGGCGACGGGAGGCGCTGAGTCGGCGCGGCGGGCAAAATGCCGCGCCACTCAGCGCCGATTGAGTGTTAGGGCCGTCCCTGACCCGGTGGTACGCCGCCTTGCCCAGGTGGTAGGCCGCCTCCGCCGGGCGGATTGCCCGGCGTGTCGCCGGGCGGGTTGCCGGGTACCTGCGGCGGTGGGTTGGGTACGTTGTCCGGTGGCCCTTGCGGTGGCGGCGCGGCGGTTGGTGGCGGCGCGGCCGTTGGCAGCGGTGGGGGTTGGACCTGAGTCGGTAATGGGGCTGGCTGCGCCTGGGTGGGGAGCGGCGGCGGTTGCGTAGGCAGTGCAGTTGGCATCCTGACCGCCGGTTCAGCCTGTTCCACCTCTGGTCGTTGGTCTGCCGCTTCGCCGGTAGCTTCAAGCTCGTCTGGATCAGTCATGGAGGATGGTTCAGGCGTTGGTTCGGCGGCTGGCGCGGCGACTGGTGGCGGTTCGATGGCGCTGCTCTGTGGTTGGGTGAATAACGGCCGTCCAACAATCGCATTCACCTCTTCACCAGCGCCCAACTCCACCACCTGGTCCCCCATGACGACGCGCACCACGCCAGTATCACAGGCCACGTAGGTCCACTCGGCCGTGATGACGTTCACCTGGAAAATGGTGCCGCGCACCGAAGCAGTCGAGGAGGGAGTGCGAATTTCAAAGGCGTCCCCATTACCCAGCGCCCGCGATACGCTGCTCAGGGTGCGACCGGCCAACAGCGTCAGGCGGACGCGGTAAGTTTTTTCGTTGGTGACTAATTCGGCTATCTCAAGGGAAGTGGCTTCGAGCAGGTCAACCGTGCTGCCATCATACAGGCGCAGTTGGGCCGCGCTGTTCTGCCCCAGGCTGATTTTGTCCCCGGCGCGGACGGCCAACATGTGACCGGCCATGACCTGCACCACCTGACCGCCCGACACGAGCGGCACGGCCCCCCGCTGGGCGACCGCGGCCTGCCCTTCGTGGACAACCAGCGTCGCTGGTGTGCCTTGCTCCGGTTGGGCCAGGGCAAATGCGCCGATGAGCAGCAAAACGAACGCGGCCGCTGCCGAGACCAGCATCCGGCGTTGCCCCAACATTGTCTGGCTGAAACGTTGGAAGAAGGGGGCGTTGACTGAGGCGGAACGGCCGTTTACCACGCCCACATCCTGCAACACAACCTCAAGCGCCTGGTCCGGCACACCGACGTAAGCCACGATTTTGGCGAAATCACCTTCATATTGCCCCGGCTGCGGCCGACGGCACAGCGCCAACCGCGCCAGCTGCTCCGGCCGGATGCGCCACTCCCGCGCCAAATCGTCCCAATCCAACCTTTTACGTTGGCTATAAGCGCCGATAGCGTGCGCCAGGAGCGCCGGATTTTTGCCTGCCTGTTGAGCCATGCGCCAGAGCAATTCCGGCGCGTTTCCCTGTTCTGCTAAACTCATGATTGCCTCATACCACGAGCGAGAGGAGCCTTGCACCTCTCGCTATCACCTAACGATTGTCAGACCTTCACTTATAGTTCCAACGCCGGGGGCAAAGTGCGACATAAATGCAGGCGGTAAATGAGGGATTCTCCCTCAGGCGCGGGCGTAGGGGTCGAACATTTTTTGCCATTCGTCGAGGGCGTAACGGTCGGTCATCCCGGCGATGTAGTCGGTGATGACTCTGGGCAGAGGCGCGCCGCTGAGACGGAGATGAGTCGAATCTGGGAGCATGTTTGGCTCTTGTAAGTACACCTCGAATAACTGCGAGATGAAGCGCTCTGCCTTGAACTGCATTCGCATCAGGCGGTAATGGCGATACATCCGGTCGTAGAGGAATTGCTTGAGGGGCTGGATCAGGCGATCAAAATCGGGCGAGTAGGCGACGACATTGTCGCTGTGGGTTTGAATTTTCTCGGCGGTATCCAGGTTGAAGGCGTTCAGAGTGGTTTCGGTGTGGCGCAAGACGTCGGTGACGGAACGGCCGATCAGTTCGCGGATGATTTCGTGGCGGATGATGGGGGTAAACGGCCGTTTTCCATCCCACCCGGCCGCCTCCGTTAGATCCCCCCATAAAGCCAGTTCAGCCAGATCGGTCAGGTCAAACAAACCAGCCCGCAGCCCAT
This sequence comes from uncultured Ardenticatenaceae bacterium, assembly GCA_964405285.1. Classification (GTDB taxonomy): domain Bacteria; phylum Chloroflexota; class Anaerolineae; order Promineifilales; family Promineifilaceae; genus Leptovillus. The sequence continues at coordinate 4,841 of CAYONK010000063.1, read as the reverse complement.
CATCCAAATCATGGGCATTATAGGCGATCTCGTCGGCCAGATTGGCGATTTGCGCCTCAAGCGACGCCCGCTTTTCCGGGGCAAAACCGGCGGCATCGCTCTTATCATAAGCCGTCTCATGTTTGATCATCCCCTCCCGCGTCTCGTAAGTCAGGTTAAGACCGGGGAAGTTTGGGTAACGCTCCTCCAGCACCGTCACCACGCGATAGCTTTGGGTATTGTGGTTGAACCCGCCATGATCCGCCATCAGGCGGTTGAGCGCTGCTTCACCGGCGTGGCCAAAGGGGGCGTGCCCCAGATCGTGGGCCAGGCAAATCGCTTCCGCCAGGTCTTGATTGGCTCCCAACCCGCGCGCCAACGAGCGGCCCAATTGCGCCACCTCTAGCGTATGTGTCAGGCGGGTCCGGTAATGGTCTCCTTCATAAAACACAAAAACCTGGGTTTTGTATTCCAATCGGCGAAAAGCGGTGGTGTGGATAATCCGATCTCGATCTCGTTCAAAGGCGGTGCGGCTTTCCGACTCCGGCTCCGGATGAACCCGCCCCTGTGAATCGGCGCTTTTTAAGGCATAGGGAGCCAACGTCACCTGCTCTAACGCCTCTTTCTGCATCCTTTTGTTTATCATCGTGTTCTCCATCTGCCTCAGCCTCTTGCTAATATCTTATGACAAGTGTAACATAAACCACATAGCACGGCATCGTCGCCCTCTCCGAAGCTGGCTCTGGCGACAACTACCGCAGGCGTAGTAGCATGAAATCACAACGGTTGTTCAATCCACCTATCTTTTTCACGGTTATTATCATAGCTATCATTCTGGCTGTGGGTGTTTTCCTGGCTATCCTGTTTGTGCAAAGTCGGCCGCCCAGCGGCACGTTCCAGGTGACTGTTGAAGGTGTGTTGGTGACGGTGAATATGGACCCTAACCTGGAAGCGATCATTCTGCCGGGTCAGGGTCAGGGTGGCGAATTGCCTCCTGAGCAGATCGAGCCAACCCTGCCGCCACCATCGGAGACGCCTATCCCTCAGCCAACAGAAACGGCCGTTCCCCCATCTGTCGGCCAGATAACATTTGTCAACCACCAGGTCAGCAGTGGCGAGACGCTGTTCAGCCTGGCAAACCGCTACAACACCACCATCCCGCTGATGGCCCGCTATGGCATTTCTTCGGCAAATTTAATCCCCGGTCAGGTGATTGCTATCGCAGTGGCAAACCCGGCTTACTGCCCAGGGCAGCGGACGTATGTGGTGCGCGAGGGGGATTCTGCCTTTGGCATCAGCCGCGCGGCCGGGATTAGCGTGGAACAGTTTCAGCAGATCAATAATTTTGACGCAAACCACGTTTTGCGATTTACGGATGTGGTTTGTCTACCCTAGGCCGGTCAGACGGGCTTCCCAATCTCGTCCAAAAACGCCTCAATCGCTTCATCATACGCCAGATACCCGCTGACGTCATTGTGGCCTGCGCTCTCAATGATGCGCAGTGTCTTCGTTGTGGTGAGGGTATCGTATAGTCGTTGGCTATGGCTGACCGGCACGAGGGTATCTTCGCGGCCATGGATGAGCAGGGTTGGGCAGGTTAATTTGGCTACTTTTTGCCCTGATTCATAGAGTGGAGGCAGCATTCCATCCGGCAGCCAGGGGGTGACGCTCATGGCGATTTCGCGCATGGAGGTGAAGGCGCTGTCTAGGATGAGGGCGTGGGGTGGCTGTTGCAGGGCGGCGTGGATGGCAACGGCCGTTCCCAACGATTTGCCCAGGATCACGGCCGGCAGGCCATCCTGCCTTGCCCGCTGCCGCACCCAGGCCCAGGCCGCTTCGCCATCCAGATACAGGCCATCTTCCGAGGGCTGCCCCTGGCTGCGGCCATACCCCCGGTAATCGAAAAGCAAGACGCTGCATCCCATCTCCAGCAGCGGCGGCATGGCGGGGGTCCAATCGCGGATGTTGCCTGCATTGCCATGGCAGTAGAGCAGCGCACGGCGGGGCGTGGCGGCCGGAAAATACCAGGCCGATAACTTTACGCCATCTGCAGTAGTCACGTCTACCGCTTCATAAACCAGGCCCAGCTTCGCTGGTGTAAAATCCGGCTCGGTAAAAGTGGCCTCTGGCCGGTACACAAATTGATTGATCAATCTCAACATGATGCACTCTAAAGGTTGGCTGCGTTGCCTGGTTGGTTAGACCTGCTACCCAAAGATCAGACTGGCCCCCAAGCCCAACAGAACGATCAGCAAAAGACGACGAAAGCGTTCCGGGTTTAAGAACCTGTCCATCTGAAAACCGATCAGCAAGGCCAGGAAAATGGCCGGTATGGCGATAAAAAAGTGTTGCCACACCTCTGGTGTAAAGTTGCCGCCAAGCGCGTGGGCGGCGATGATGGCGTAGCTGCTGACGACGAAGAAGCCTTGCAAATTGCTCTTGAACTCGGCGGGCGGCCAGCGGCGGCAGGCCCCGTAGACGATGACCGGCGGCCCGCTGGTGTTGTATGCACCGCCCAGCAAACCGGCGATGAAGCCGAAACCATAGGCCCAACCTGGATGGCTCAGTTGGGGCAGGCGCAAGCCGGACAGGGCGTAAAGGGCATAGGCGATGAGGAGGAGGCCGAGAACGGCCGTTATCACCCCCTCATCCACCCGTCGCAGCGCCACAATCCCCATCGGGATGCCCACCAGCGAAGCCACAATCAGCCGGGTCACAGCCCGCACGTTCAAATCTGCCCGATAGTAGAGCAGAAGCAACACCTCCGCCACGCCCGCCACCAGGGCCACCAACGGCGCGGCCTGACCAATGTCCATTACCAACAGCAGCAGCGGCATGGAGACCAGCGCCACGCCAAACCCCGTCACCGTCTGGGTAAAAATCGCCAGGAAAATGATGAGGAAGAGAAGCATGGAGAAGACGGAACGATAAATGATGAATGATGATCATTCATCATTCATCATTC
>CAYONK010000063.1:0-1797 GCA_964405285.1 uncultured Ardenticatenaceae bacterium | reverse complement strand
CATTCCCCATTCATCATTCCCCATTCCCCATTCATCATTATTTACGGAAGATTGACGGGTATCTCCTGCGACAGGGTATGGAAGGTGCCGCCGCCGCTCATGCAGGCGGGGCCGGATTCAAAGCAGATCATCAGGCGCAGGGTGTAAGCGCCCGATTCTGGGATGCGGATGCGGTCGTCCCAAACAAGGCCGCCGGTTGGGAGGGAATCATCGTTGCCGCCCCAACTGCGCTGGAACCATTGCAGCATATCCACCCCATTGCGCCGGGGCATGACCCCCAACGCGCCATAAGGCACGTTGCCGCCGCTGGAATTGGTCACCCGAAATTCAAACCAGATATCGCCATTGACCCATAATTGGGCGCGGGATTGCAAGGCGAAATGGGCGGCGCTGATGCCATTGACCGTGCCCGGCTGTGGGCCAGGTGGCGGGGCGGGTGTGTTGGTCGGCGGTGGGGGGGCGGGCGTGTTGGTCGGCACAATGACCACCGGCGGCGGGACGTTGGTCGCCGTTGGCGGTGGGGTGTCGGTGGGCACGGGGGTGTCGGTGACGATGGGTGTCTCTGTCGGGGTGACGGTGGGCGGCGGGGTAACTGAGGGCAGCAGGATAACGGCCGTTGGCAGCGAGGTCGCTGTTGGTTCAGCCAGGATAACGGCCGTTGCCGTCGGCTGCGCCATTTCTGCGGTAGGGGTTGGCGCGGCGGCCACTGGCTCCACTGGCCGAGTCATTCCCTGCACCACCAGGAATACGCCAGCTAATAATAAAACAAAGGCCAGCGCCGCTGCGCCAACCAACAAAGTCTTTGTCTGTTTATCCATGAATCTCCAATCTCCAATTTTAGTGGCTGGTAGTTGGTGGCTGATGGCTGGTTGCTGGTAACTAGCAACTAGCCACCAGTAACCAGCTACCATCCACCAGCTACCGCTCTACAAAATGCCATTGGCGCACGCCGAGGGGGGTGAGGACGAAGTTTTGCAGGTCTGGTTTCACCAAGACGGCCGAGAGGCTGTGGCTGGTGAAGACGACCGGCGCGGCCTCCACGATCAGGCGTTCCGCTGTGGCGTAAAGTTGTAAACGGCCGTTTTCATCCTCTTCCACCCGCGCCGCTTCCAGCAGGGCATCCAGGGCCGGGTTGGTGAATCCGCCCAGATTTTGCCGCGAGTCGCTGTGGTACAGCACGTCGAGGAAGTTCTGCGGGTCCGGGTAGTCGGCGCACCAACCACTGCTGAAGATGTGACCGGTGTCGCCGCTGTATAAGGTATCGTAATAGGTGAAGGGGTCGAGGCTGACCGGCTCAATCGTCACGCCCAGGTTTTCTTGCCAGAGGGTGATAACGGCCGTTGCATACCCGCCCACGTCACCATATCCGGCAGTATAGTACGCCAGCACGGGAAAATCGTCCATATCGCCGTAACCCGCCTCGGCCAACAGCGCCCGCGCCCGCGCCGGATCGTAGGGGTAGCCGGTGACGCCGCTCAGCCCATAGCCGGGCATCCCCGGCGGCAGCGGGCCGATGGCGGGCAGGGCGTTGCCATTGGCGAAGCTCTCGATCAGCAGGGTTTTGTCCAGGGCGTAATTGAACGCCTGGCGCACCAGCGGGTTGTCGAAGGGGGGGCGGCTGGTGTCCAGGCCCAGGGTGGAAGTGCAGAGGGAAACGGCCGTTTGCAGCTCCCGGCTGAATGGGTTGTTCGGGTCGCGGGCCTGCTCCAGATTGGCCCCGCCAATGCCCACCATGTCAATCTCGCCCTGCTCGTACAAGGCGAGCGGGAGAACCGGCCCCAGGTTGATGACGACACG
>CAYONK010000062.1:0-11629 GCA_964405285.1 uncultured Ardenticatenaceae bacterium | reverse complement strand
GGCAGCAAAACAAAAGTCAGGGCGGCCGCCCTTCTATCAACCTCCGGCCATCGCGCCGATAACCCGGAAGGGTTCCGCGCCACTGACCACCGCCTCCGGCAAAACGGTCTCCGGCGGCTCGTGTGACCAATCCTGACCACAGGCAAAAAAACGGATAAACGGCCGTCGGCGCAGCGTGTGATGATCGCGAATCGTGCCGCGCAGCATCGGATAAGCCGCCTCCAGCGCGTCCAGGACGGCTCGCAGCGTCACCGGCTCGGCGACCTGGAGTTCTACTTCCCGCGCTACGCCTGCCAGGGTGCGCAAATGGTGGGGTAGTCCAACCCGAATCATCGCAGCGTCTGCACCTCAACCGACAACACCGGCGGCAGGTCGCGCACGATTGACGACCACGTATCCCCGGAGTCGGCCGAAACATACACCTGCCCGCCAGTCGTGCCGAAGTAAATGCCGCAGGAATCGAAGCGGTCCACGGCCAGGGCGTCGCGCAGCACGTTGACGTAGCAATCTTGTTGCGGCAAGCCCTGGGTCAACGCCTGCCATTCCTGGCCGCCCGTCCGGCTGCGATAGACTCGTAAACGGCCGTCTGGCGGGTAATGCTCCGAGTCGCTCTTAATGGGCACGACGTAAATCGTCTCCGGCTCATGGGCGTGGACAGCGATGGGGAAGCCAAAATCGCTGGGCAAATTACCGCTCACCTCATGCCACAAATCGCCCGCATCGTTGCTCCGCATCACATCCCAATGCTTTTGCATATACAGCACGTCCGGGCGCGCCGGGTGCATCGCAATACTATGGACACAATGGCCCACATCCGCCTCCGGGTCCGGCAATTCCCATTCTGAGAGCAGGCCGCGATTGATCGGCAGCCAGGTCTCCCCACCATCATCCGAGCGAAACGCGCCTGCAGCCGAGATCGCCACAAATATCCGGCGGGGGTTGCCGGGGTCCAGGACAATGGTGTGCAGGCACATCCCGCCCGCCCCGGGCTGCCAGAGCTGCCCCTTCACCTCGCGCAACCCGGCCAACTCCTGCCACGTTTGCCCACCATCGTCAGAACGGAACAAGGCGGCGTCTTCTACACCGGCAAAAACCGTCTCCGGATCGGTCAAAGACGGCTCAAGATGCCAGACGCGCTTAAATTCCCAGGGATGCTGCGACCCATCATACCATTGGTGCGTGCCCGGCGTGCCTTTGTAGGCGAATTCGTTGCCAACCGGCTGCCACGTCTGCCCGCCATCGTCAGATCGCTGGATAAGCTGCCCAAACCAGCCGCTCGACTGCGAAGCGTAGAGACGGTCCGGGTTCACCAGCGAGCCTTTGAGGTGGTAAATCTCCCAACCGGCAAAATGGGGACCGCTCACCTCCCATTGCTGCCGCTTCTCGTCCGACGTCAAAATAAACGCGCCTTTGCGCGTTCCCACTAACACTCGTACCTGACTCATATTTCCACTCCTTCTTGCTTTTTCGTACATCATCCAACCACGTCGCGGCCTGGGGCAATTGCCATCTAGCCTCAGTGTCTGATTGACTGACAAAACTTATCGGGGCTTTCGGATCTCGTGGGGTTTTAAGCGTGTCATGCTGAACGAAGTGAAGCATCCCAGAGGCGTTGGGATTCTTCGCTTCGCTCAGAATGACAAGACCCCACGAAAGCCTGAAGAGTCCTCAAAAGTTATCTGCGTACACCCCTCTGATGGATGGCATGGGTATGGCGGCGCTGGTTATTGCCGTAGATGGGTTGGTGATGGGGCATTGCTTAACATTGCCGGGCAATAGCGTTACAATAATAGAATTTATGTTCTGGTTTGTCAACCCCCATCCCAGGGCAATCGCTCTCTAGCCACAAATTAGGTCTGGTATTTGTGTAACCAGGCCAGGCCCAACATGAGAACTGTTGGAGGGGAAGGGGATGCGTAGCCGTTATGTACTATCGCCCGACAAAATCTAAAGCCCTATATTTGGAGTGGAGGAATTGTCTCAGCTTAGGCTTTGTGGTGGCGACTTTTCCAAAATGCGCGATGATGACCCGCCCAGCAGCATTTGGCCCTATTGGCGCCAAACGCTCAGTTAAATCCGGACACACGTATGCTCAGTAGATTAAAAACAAAGCCGCAGATTTCGCAGATTGAACCAGAAAAATTTGCGTTAATCTGTAGAATCTGCGGATCAATAGATGGTTCTCCAATCTACTGATGCTGCTAAAAGGTGTAAACTGACATTGTAGGAGTATAGATAGTGGCTTTTAGCAACCCTTCCCAGCACCCAGGCGACTATTCTAGCCTCGACGTTAATAGTTCAGTGGGAGAAGATGCCTCACAGCAAAATCGGCTGTTGAAAATTCTGGTTGACCTCTCTTTCCGTTTTATCAACGTCCCCCTAGACCGTCTCGATCAAGCAATTGACGAAGCTTTGATGCGCGTCGCCCAATTCAATGGCGCGGATCGCGCTTACCTCCTCGTCTACGATTGGGCGCGGATGGAGATGAGCAACACTCACGAGTGGTGCGCCCCTGGCATCTCTTCAGAAAAGGCGAATTTGCAGCGCGTGCCCTTGGGCTTGTTTCCGGAGTGGTTGAATACGCACAAAGCAGGACGGCCGTTTCTCATCCCGGACGTGTGTACCCTACCCCAGAACAGCAATGAAAGGAAGATTCTGGAGCCTCAGGGCATCCGCACCTTGCTCACCTTGCCGCTGATGGACGGCGAACAATGCCTCGGTTCGGTAGGGTTCGACGCGGTAAACCAGCCACGAGCCTGGACGGATGACGACGTGACTTTGCTGCAATTGTTGGCCGAGTTATTGGTCAATGCGGAGGTGCGGCGGCGGAATGAAACGGCCGTTCAAGAAGCCGAAAGCCGTCTGAAACTGGCGCTAAACTCCGGCGACATCGGCGTCTGGGAGTGGCACGAAGAAGACGTCTTTCGGGGCGACACGCGCATGGTCCGGCTGCTCGGTATGGCTCCGGGGCAGGAATGGCCCGACGTCGTCTGCCCTGAAGACCAGGAACGGATCCGTTCTCGCCTCGCCATGGCCTGGGAACAGAAGAGCAAACTGGATATCGAATTCCGCGTCTGCGACCCATCTGGCGACCCACGTTACCTGAAAGCTTATGGCGTCACCCAGCAGAATTTCCTGCAACCTACCAGACGAATCGTTGGTGTCGCCTTAGACGTGACAGCCACCAAGCGGGTGGAGGAGGTGTTGCGCCAGGCATTGGAACAGGAAAAAGAGTTGGGCGAGTTAAGAAACCGCTTTATCTCCATGACGTCCCATGAATTTCGCAACCCCTTGGCCATCATCATGGCTACGGCGGAAACCCTTATCGCTTATCGCCACAAGCTGACAGAGACGCAACTTGAGCAGCGGTTAGAGCGGATACGCCTGCAAGTCCTCTTTTTACGCGAGATGATGGATGACGTGGTGCAATTTTCTCGCCTTGAATCCGGGCGCATCATTCCGAGCGTGACCCGCTTAGACCTGGACAAGTTGATGCAATGTATCCTGGACGATTTCCAGAGTACGGTCGAAACGCCTCGTAAGGTTCATTACCAATGTGTGATCGGCCCGGTCTGGTTAAATCTGGACGAGCGCTTAATCTATCAGGTGGTTAGCAATTTGCTCTCCAATGCCCAAAAATATACGCCAATAGAGAAGTCAATTTCTGTGAGCCTGACGGCCGTTCAAGACGAGGCAATTTTATGCATTCAAGATGAGGGGATCGGTATTCCCCCGGAAGACATGCCCCACCTGTTTGAACCCTTTCACCGCGCCACAAACGTGGGTATAATCGAGGGAACGGGACTCGGTTTGCCAATTGTACAGCAGCTAGTAAGTTTACATGGCGGTCGTATTGAGGTAAGCAGCGAACCTGGGTCTGGCTCTAAGTTCTGTGTCTATCTACCCCGGAACCTGGAAGAAGCGGAATGAGCAAGATATTGGTGATCGAAGACGAGCCTGAGCTACTTGAAACAGTGGCGGAATGGCTTCGGTTTGAGGATCACACAGTTTATCTCGCTTCAAATGGGCAGGAAGGCATTGAACTGGCTTTCCGCGAACTGCCGGATTTGATTCTTTCTGACGTGATGATGCCCGGTCTGGATGGCTACCGGGTGTTGTTGGAAGTGCGGGCGCGGGCAGAAACGGCCGTTATCCCCTTCATCTTCATCACCGCGCTTTCCGACAGGGGCGATTGGCGGCGGGGCATGGAGGGAGGGGCCGACGATTACATCACCAAACCCTTCACCCGCAAAGAGCTGCTCCAGGCGGTCAATTCCCGTCTAACCCGCCAGGCCATCAACCGACAACACGAAGCAACTTCCCTGGATGAACTGCGTCACTCCATTCTCCGCACCCTACCCCACGAACTGCGCACCCCGCTCACCGGCATCCTCGGCTTTGCCGAGATGCTGTCCGCCTGCCCCGAATGCTTCAGCCCGGTTGAACTAAAAGAGATGGGCAACCTTCTCCTGGATTCCGGCAACCGTCTGCTGCACACCATTGAAAACCACCAATTTTATATCGAGTTACTGCTCAACCAGGATAAACCGCAGCGCGACGGCCTTCAGGCCAACCCCAAAGTGGGGTTGAGCGAAGTTGGACCGCGAATCGCCAAACAGTACCAGCGCTCCGATGACCTATACCTGGCAGCGGAAGACGCAGCGATCCAGATGAGCGAGGCAAACTGGGAAAGGCTGACGACCGAATTGCTTGACAACGCTTTTAAATTCTCCCAAGCCGGTACGCCGGTTCAGGTACATGGGCAGCGAACAGATTCAGGCTACCAACTGCTGGTGCAGGACCAGGGGCGCGGCATGCGCCCGGAGTCCGCGGCTCAAATCGGCCCGTATATGCAGTTCGACCGCAGCTATCATGAGCAGCAAGGGTCAGGGTTGGGGCTGGCTATCGCCCAAAAATTAGCCCAACTGGCCGGCGGGCAACTCAAGATAAAGACTACTTTGGGAGAAGGAACGGCCGTTACTGTCACCATCCCGCTTGTGGATAACAGCACCTGATCATCTGCCCGGCGCTGCCTCCGCCACTCCCCAGCAAAAAATTGGAGATGGTCGGGATATGGGGATTAGACCTTGATAACACAGATACCCCACACCTTATTGCTCATCACCGGCGATCCGGCCCACCTGGACGCCTTCACCGGGCTACAGGCCAGGCAAGCGCTCGCGGCTGACTCTCTGGTTGTGGCGACGCTAGAAGAGGGGTTGGCTTCTCTGGCGCAACGGCCGTTTACCCACATCCTGGCCGACGTCAGCCAACTCCCTCCCGACAACCCCTCCCTCTGGTCGTCGCTAACCCAACGCCCCCTCATCCTGTTAGCCGGGCCGGGGCAGGAAACGGCCGTGGCCCACGCCCTGGAAGCCGGGGCCGCCAGCTACCTGATCGCCGACCCGCAGCGGCAATGGCAAACCCTTCTGCCCGCCCTTCTGCGGCAAACGGCCGTTAACGCGCAGGCAATAAGCGAGAACCAGGGCATGGCCGAAGCCCTGGCCACCAGCGAACGCCATTTGCGCACTGTGTTAACCACCCTGCCCGACCTCGTCCTCCGCCTGCAGCGCGATGGCGTCTTCCTCGACTACTACGTCAGCCGCTCTGACGATCTGGCCATGCCGCCGGAACAGTTTGTTGGCAAGAATGTCCGGGAGGTTATGCCTGCCGACCTGGCGGAAAAAACGATGCAGGCCCTGGCCAGGGTAGCGGCGACAGGGAAAGAAGTAACGTTTGAATACGATTTACCCGTTCACGGCCAACAACGCAGCTACGAGGCCCGCCTGGTTCAATTTGAGGCGGATGAATGCCTGGTGATTATCCGCAACCTCACGTCTCGGCGGCAAATGCAAAAGGCGCTGCGCGAGAGTGAGGAGAAGTACCGCAGCCTGGTGGAAAGCTCCGACTCCGCCATCGTCCTGTTTAACCCGGACGGCCAACTGCTCTACATCAACCAAATCGCTGCCCAGGCTTTTGGCGGGACGCCCGATGCGCTGGTTGGTAAAGGGCTGTCTGAGATTTTTCCGCCAGAGATGGCCGAGCCGCAGCTACAGGTATTGCGCCAGGTGGCGCAGACGGGCGAAGGATTGGTTCTCGAAGAGTCGGCCCCGATCCAGGGGGTAACAAACTGGTATCGCAACAGCATTCAGCCGGTGCGGAACGAGGCGGGGGGGGTCACGGCCATTCTCGTCAACGCCATCAACGTCACAGCGATCAAACAAGCCGAAGTCGTACTGCGCAGCCGTGAGGCCAGGCTGCTGGGGCTGCTTGAGTCCCAAACCAACTACGTGGTGCGCGTAGACCTGGCAGGCAAACACACCTACTGGAACAAAAAATTCGCCGAAGATTTCGCCCCCGTCTACGGCGGCGAAGCGGAGCTGATGCAGGGCGACGCGCTGCTCAGTATTTGCGACTACCATCACGACCGCACCAGACAAACTGTAGAGAACTGTCTGACCCAGCCCGGCGTCGTCTTCCAGGTAGAGTTAGACAAGCCGACGGGCGATGGCCGTATTGAAACCACTCTCTGGGAATTCGTCTGCCTGACCGATGACAACGGTCAGCCCTGGGAAGTGCAGTGCGTGGGCGTCAACATCACCGCCCTAAAAAAAGCGGAAATAGCCCTACGCGCAAGCGAGCGGCGCTACCGCCAAATGTTTGAGCAGCACAGCCTGCCCAAGCTAATCATTGACTATGAAACCGGCGCGATTGTCTCGGCCAACCCGGCCGCCGCCCAATTTTACGGCCACGACCTGGCCCACTTATGCGAGATGACGTTGTTCGACCTGAGCGATGCGCCCCCCAAGAGGCTGCTGGCCTCTTTAGCGCAAGCAGTCGCCGACGATCTGCCCGTATTGGCCCTGAAGCAGCGGCGCGGCGATGGTTCGCTGCGCGACGTGGAACTGTTCGGCGGGCCGTTGGAGCTAGACGGCCGTCTCTACCTCTACGCCCTGATCAGCGACGTTACTGAAAGGGCGGAGGCGCAGCGGGCGCTGCAAGAAGCGTATGATCTTTTGGAGCGGCGGGTGCAAGAGCGCACGGCCGCATTAGCCAAATCGGAGCTGCGCTACCGCGCCTTGTTCAACCAATCCAATGACGCCGTGTTTATTCTGGACACCAATGGCAAGCATCTGCAGGTCAATCAACGGGCCAGCGACTTGCTCGGCTACACAGCGACAGAAATGGTCGGGAGATCCGCTCAAGATATTGTTTGGCCGGATGAGGTAGTGGGGAGCCGAACCATCCTTGCCCGCTTGATGCAAGGCGAGAGAATCCCCATCTACAAACGAGTATTTCGGCACAAAGATGGCCGGGCTATTCCTGCCGAGATCAACGTAGAATTGGTGCGGGATGAAGACGGCGCTCCTTTACATGTTCAAAGTATCGTCCGCGATATTAGTGAAAGGGAGGCGCAAGAGCAGCGGCTGCGTTTCCACGCCAGCTTGCAACAAACCGTCACCGACGCGGTGATGTCTCTGGACAATGAATACCGCATCCAGAGTTGGAATACGGCCGCCGAAAAGTTGTACGGCTTCACCGCCGCGGAAGCGCTGGGGAAAGTTGAATCCGATTTGCTGCTAAAGGAATATCCGGACAATTTCACCACAGAGGTCGCCAGAACCTATCTCCGGGAACACGGCTTCGCTGTTGGCGAGGTGCGGGTGCGGCGCAAAGACGGCCGTTGGCTGTGGGTACTGTTCTCCGCCAGTCAGATTAAGGATGAAAACGGCCGTTTGGAAGGCTACATCGCCATCACCCGCGACATCACCGCTAACAAAGAGGCGGAAATCGCCCTGCGCCTCAGTGAACAGCGTTACCGCAACATCGTAGACACCCAAACCGACCTGATCTGTCGTTACGCCCCCGACCTGACTCTCACCTTTGTCAATGACGCTTACTGCCGCTACTTTGGCAAAACGCGGGAAGAGCTAATCGGCCGTAACTTCCTCGATCTCATCCCACCAGGTGAACGGGAGGCGGCGCGCAATCATTGCCATGATCTCTTAGCAAACCCGCGCATCGTCGCCTATGAACATAAAGCCGTTGACGCCATCGGCAAACAGCGCTGGCAAGCCTGGATAGACACTGTGATCCTGGATGATGAGGGCCAACCGCAGGAAGTTCAGGCGGTCGGCCGCGACATCACCGAACGAAAGGAGATGGAAGAGGCGCTGCGCCAAAGCGAAGAGCGGCTAGAATTAGCCGCCCGCGCCGGGGGCATTGGCGTGTGGGATTGGGATCTTGTCAACAATACGCTTCATTGGGATGAACGGATGCGCGCCCTCTATGGCTTGCCCGCCCACCAGACAAGCATCACCTATGATACCTGGGTCAACGCCCTACACCCCGACGACGTGGATAAGGAGACCGGTCTCATGAAGGCGTCACTACCAGAGACCCGGTCATTTGACACAGAGTTTCGCATTATCAAGCCGAATGGGGAGGTTCGGCATATCATGTCGTTGGCCCACCAGATCCGTGACGAAGCAGGCTCCCCCACCCGAATGGTGGGCATCAATATGGACATTAGCGCCCGTAAAGAGGCGGAGCGCGCGCTGCGCGCCGCCTTAGAAAAAGAGCGGGAGTTGAGCGAGCTAAAAACCCGCTTTGTCTCTATCGCTTCCCACGAATTCCGCACACCGTTGGCGGCCATATTAGCCACCACGGAAACGTTAAGCCTCTACCGGGGGCGGATGGACGAGGCCAAAATAGACGCCCGCCTGGACAAAATTCGCCAGCAAGTAAGCCACATGAAACTGCTGATTGACGACGTGCTGCAACTAGACCGCATTCAGGCAGGGCGGGTGGAGTTTCGTCCGGCCGCGCACAATCTGAACGAACTATGCCGGCAAATCATCCATGAGTTTAACAGCCAGCCCGCCCATCATGAGCGCGTCGTCTGCGCCTGCGACAGGCTGCCCGCCCCTATTTTGTTCGACAAGCAACTGCTGCGCCAGGCGATGAACAATCTCATCAGCAACGGACTGAAATACTCGTCGCCCGATACCCCAGTGACCGTTAAGGTCTGGGTACACAATGGGCAGATCTGTCTGACCGTTCATGACCGGGGCATAGGCATTCCCCCGGAAGCGGGCGAACGTCTCTTTGAACCATTCTACCGCGCCAGAAACGCGACCGCCATATCTGGCACAGGGCTAGGGCTGTCTATCGCTCGTCAGGCGGTGGAGATGCACGGCGGCACGCTGGCGTTCACCAGCGAACCGGACGCGGGGACGACGTTTACTATCACAATGCCTCTGCGCCAACCAGGGAGTGGCGAACATGACTAAAATTTTACTCATTGAAGATGAAGACGCGATTCGCGAGGAGCTGTTCGACTGGTTGCAGTTTGAGGGGTATGCGGTGGTTGAAGCGGCAAACGGCCGTTTAGGTCTGGCCGCCGCCGAAGAACATCTGCCCGATCTAATCATTTGCGACATCCGCATGCCGGAAATGGACGGCTACACTACGCTGCTGGAAGTGCGCGCCAACCCGCGCCTCAGCCACATCCCCTTCATCTTCCTCACCGCCAGCGCTACCCGCGAATCCTTCCGCAAAGGCATGAATTTAGGCGCGGACGATTACCTGACCAAACCATTCACCCACGGCGAAATCATGAGCATTGTCCGTTCGCGCCTGGAAAAGCAGCGGCAAATGCAGCAAACTGCGTTAGAGCAAATTGCTGCTTTGGAACAAGCGTTGGCCGCGGAAAAGGATAAACGGGTTTTGAAAGCGCAGATGATGGGCATGTTTTCGCATGAATTTCGCAACCCGCTGACCATTATTCTGTTCAATACGCAGTTGATCCAGCATTACGGCTCGACCATATCGGCCGAAAGTCAGGCCGCCAAGTTACAGCAGATCGCGGCGGCGGCAGAACAGCTTAATCGGATGCTAGACAACATGATATTCACCGCCAAAATCGAGAGCGGCTTCTTTGTCTATACGCCAGAGCCGACAGACACAGTTGCCCTGGTAGAGCAGATTGCCCACGAGTTCCGCGAAGGGCAAGCCGCACAACATGAAATCCAACTCGCCCTTGCCGTGCCAAGAACCTTCCGCACCGACGCAACCTTATTAAGGCATATCCTGATCAACCTCATCTCCAACGCCATCAAATACTCTCCGGCGCAGACAGCGATCAGGGTGACTATGCAGCTAACCAATCATTGGCTGGAGATCAGCGTGCAAGACAAGGGCATCGGCATTCCCGAAGCCGACCTGCCTGGCCTGTTCGAGCCATTCTACCGGGCGAAGAATGCCGCAGGCATCAAGGGGACCGGGTTGGGACTGAACATTGTAAAACAGGCGGTGGATCTATGTCAGGGAACTATCCGGGTGCAAAGCCAAGAGGGTCTCGGCTCGACATTTACCATCTCCCTGCCCGATTCACCGCCTGAATAAAAACCGGTTCTCTGAGTTTTCGTCTGGTCTGAACAATGGCTGCCCGCGTCAGGCCGGCCAGATTTTACGCCCGCCGCCGGGCGGCACGATGGCGTCAATTTGGGCCATCTCTGCGGCAGAGAGTGGCGGAAGCAGCCCGGCTTGTATGCTTTCTTGCATCTGGCGCGTGTTCTTCGCGCCGGGGATGACGGTGGTGACGGCCGGGTGGTCCAGGGTGAATTGTAGAGCGAGTTGGGCGAGGGAACGGCCGTTGGCCAACGGCCCTAACGCCTCCACCTTCGCCAGATCATCCAGGTAAATGGCCTGCTGTTCCGGATCCTCATGCCAGCTACGGCGAAAATCCCCCTCGCCAAAGCGGGTTTCCCGGCTGAACTTGCCCGTCAGAATCCCCATCGCCAACGCCCCACGCACAATCACGCCAATGCGGTGCGCCTGACAATAGGGCAAAATCTCGGTCTCCGGCATCCGGTGGAGAATGCTGTAATCTACCTGGAGCGTGGCGCAGCCGCCGTCGGCGTTGAAGGCGCGCAGATAGTCGAAATCGCTGGTGCTGACGCCATAAGCGCGAACTTTGCCCGCCTGCTGTAAGCGCTGAAAGCCCTCGATAAAAATTTCCATCGTCGGATCGCGGAAGTTGATGTGGCTCTGGATCAGGTCCAGGTAGTCGGTTTGCAGGCGGCGCAGATTGCTTTCTACGCCGGCGATCAATTTATCTACCGTGTCGTAAGCCGTCCGCTGTTGCTCGCCATCAAAGTCGATCCAACCGATTTTAGAGGCCACGATGAAGCGGTCGCGCCGCCCCTGCATCGCTTTGCCCAACAGCTCCTCGCTGTGGCCCATGCCGTAGACGTCGGCCGTGTCGAAAAAGTTGACGCCGCTGTCCAGGGCAAAGTCAATGGCGTCGAGAACCTCTTGATCGTCGGTCGGACCCCATTGGTCGCCGCCGGCCGCCCACAGGCCCATGCCTATTTCGGTAACGGCCGTTTCGCTCTTCCCCAATACCCGCTTTTTTAAGATTTGTTCGTTCATGGTCAATCTCCTTCATCTATCCATTCTAACTGCCCTGTCAGCCGAATATCGCGGGACGAACTGCCAACCAGCAGCGTAAACGTGCCCGGCTCTGTCACCCAGCCACCGGCCGACGGGTCATAATAAGCCAACGACTGCCCGGTCAGAGTCAGGGTGACGGTTTGCGTCTCACCCGGCTCCAGAGCAACTTTGG
>CAYONK010000061.1:6632-11694 GCA_964405285.1 uncultured Ardenticatenaceae bacterium | reverse complement strand
AGCACCTGCCGCCCCCGTTGGGAAGAGAGGCGGCTAAATGAACCGACCGCGTTGATCCCGGCGTTGTGGATCAGCACGTCTATGGGAGGCCCGGCGAGAAGTTGGGCAACGGCCGTTTCCACCCCTTCTGCCGTACTCAAATCAGCCAGGATGAAGGTGACATCGCCGCCCAATTCGCCCAGTTCGGCCAGCGATTCCAGCGCCGCCTCTGCCGTAACGTCCAGGCCGATGATGGTGTAACCGGCCTGGGCAAAGCGCCGGGCCAACGCCTGGCCGATGCCCGCCGCCGCGCCGGTGATGACGCAAACGGGAGGCTCGGAGGATGGCTGGTTGGTCACCGGGGCGGCTGGTGGATGAATAGGCGTTTTGCGGTGGGCACGGCGCATGGCCGGATCGAGGGCAAAAGCCAGGTGGCGACCGGCAAAGCTGACCAGTTTGTTGGCCAGACCGATGGTGACAAACGGCCGTTTGCCCTCAATGGCCCGGATAATCTCCCCGGCAACTTGCTCCGCCGGAGGGAACTTCTCCCAATTCATCTGCTCCAACAGCACGCCCATTTTCGCGTGCATCCCGCTGCGGGTGGCTCCTGGCTGGATGAGCTGCACCGCCACCTGACCGCGCCACTCGGCGCGCAGGCTGCGGACCAGCCCGATCAAGGCTGCCTTGCTGGCGGTGTACACTGCATATTCCGGCCCCGGAACGTCGGCCGCCACCGAGCCGATGAAGACCACCTGGCCGCGCCCGGCCGGCAGCCAGGGCAGCAAGGCGCGGGTCAAATCCACTGGGGCATAGAGATTGACGGCCAGCAGTTCGTCAATGCTGGCCGGGTTCTGCGCCGCAAAGGAGCCATGATACCCCACGCCCGCATTGTGAATCAGCAAGTCCAGCCGGTTGATCTCCCGCGCCGCTAAAAAGGAAGTGACGCGCGCGGCTGCGTCCGGCTGCGCCAGGTCAGCCTGGCAGTAGTCATCCGGGGCGAAGGTTTCGGCCAGATGGGGAAGTGCGGACCAGGGTTTGCGGCCGAGGAGCAACGGCCGTTCTCCCCGCGCTTGGTACAGCCGGGCCAGCGCCAGCCCCAGGCCATCGGTTGCCCCTGTGATCAAAATGTGTCGTCGGTAGGCCATCAATCGGTCTTGTCTATCTTACGGGGACTGAACAGCAAATGCGGCCCAAAGATTGAATCACCTTTGGGCCACATCCTTCTGATCAGGCCACAAATCTGCTGTAAAAAGGTTAACGCGGTTAAGCCTTGCCAAACGCCTGGCGCAGTAAGTCGGTCAGCGTCGGTTGGCCTATTTCCTGTAATTCGTAACGCACGCGCTGGCTGGGCAGGTGAACGTCAATCAGCTTCGCCAGGTCTATCGGTGTGGCGATAATCACCATGTCGGCCGGGGTCTGGTTGATGGTTTCGGCCAGATCGGTCATCTGCTCGCGGCCGTAACCCATAGCCGGCAGCACCGCGCCGGTGGATGGATATTTTTCGTAGGTGGCGGCGATGGTGCGCACGGCATAGGGGCGGGGGTCAATGATTTCGGCGGCGTCGAAGTATTGGGCGGCAACGACGCCCGCGCCATAAGCCATTTCGCCATGCGTCAGCGTGGGGCCATCTTCCACCACCAATACTTTTTTGCCGCGAATGGCCGCCGGGTCGTCCACAAAAATGGGCGAGGCGGCTTTGACGATAACGGCCGTTGGGTTCACTTCCCGAATGTTTTGCTGCACCGCCACGACATTGGCGTTATCTGCCGTATCCACCTTGTTGATCACCACCACGTCGGCCATCCGCAGGTTGGTCTCGCCGGGATGATAGCGCAGTTCGTGGCCCGGCCGATGCGGGTCTGTCACCACAATGTGCAAGTCAGATTTGTAGAAGGGGACGTCGTTATTCCCCCCATCCCAGATGATGACGTCGGCTTCTTGCTCTGCCTGGCGCAAGATCGCCTCATAGTCAACCCCGGCGTAAATCACCGCGCCACGTTCCACGTATGGTTCATACTCCTCTCGCTCCTCAATGGTGCAGTCATGCCGATCCATGTCTTCGTAGCTGGCGAAGCGCTGTACGGCCTGAGCCGCCAGATTGCCATACGGCATTGGATGGCGGATGGCCACAACACGTTTGTAACCCAGGTCGTTCTGTAAAATCTCCAGGATGCGGCGCGAGGTCTGGCTTTTGCCGCAGCCGGTGCGCACCGCCCCAACCGAGACCAGCGGTTTGCTGGAGGATATCCGGGTTTGGGCCGGGCTGAGCAGGCGGAAACCGGCCCCGGCAGCCAGCACCCGCGACGCCAGGTGCATGACGTATTCGTGCGAAACATCGGAGTAAGAGAAGACAACTTCGTCCACTTTCTCCGCCGCGATGATCGCCTCAAGTTCAGATTCGGCGCGGATGGGGATGCCCTCCGGGTAAAGCTCGCCGGAGAGTTCAGGCGGGTAACGGCGCCCCTCGATATTGGGGATTTGCGTCGCCGTAAAAGCGACTACACGATATTTGGGGTTCTGCCGGAAGTAGGTGTTAAAGTCATGGAAGTCTCGGCCGGCAGCTCCGGCGATGACAATGCGCTCTGCTTCATGGGTCATAATAAGGTTCTCCTGGTAAAGTGAGATTAATGGGGATGCGCCGGGCGGTGCGCGCCCGACGCCAAAATGATAGCAGCATTTCCCCATTTTGCCAGCGAAGCGGAAACGGCCGTTCGCATAACCCTGATTTCTCGCTGAGAATTGGCGATTATGTTGATTGATATTTGATCTTATGAAAAGTAATGCTATAATGCGTCTATATTATCTTACATAATCTTTACACAACGGCCTTTCCGCCAACGGCCGTTGAGACCCAGTACCAAATCTGACATGGATAAACGACGCCAGCTTGATAAGTGTGTGTTCCGGCAAGCCAACGGGATATGTCGCTCGTTCTGCTTGCTACACGCAAAATAGCAGGTTCGGGTCACGAGGAGTGGTTGGCGATGGAAGAGCAATTAAGCAATTTTCTCGATCATCTGCAGAAAGAGTACAAATACTCCAATAACACAACGGCAGCCTATAAAAACGACCTGAGCCAGTTTATTACTTATTTGCAGAACGGCCGTTTTCCTGTGGAAACCTGGCAAGGTGTCAATCCGGAAATCGTGGATGAATACGTCAACCACCTGAAAACCCAAGATTACGCCTCTTCCTCGGTCGCCCGTAAAGTCGCTGCCGTCAAATCCTTCTTCAATTATCTCTTCGCTCGCGGCGAGATTAAAGAAAACCCCACCACCGGCATTGATTCGCCAAAAGTGAAGAAGCGCCTACCAAAAACCCTCAGCACCGACGATATTGACCGGCTGCTGCAAGCGCCGCGCAAGAAAAATACGCCGAAGCATCTACGCGACACAGCCTTGCTCACCATTCTCTACAACACCGGGATGCGGGTGACAGAAGTGGTGTCGTTGCGCCTGGAAGACGTGGACCTGGAACAGGGTTTGCTCTTCTGCCAGGGCAAGGATGAGGCTGCCCGCGAACTGCCCCTGGACGCAGAGACGGAAGCGAGCATCACCGAGTATCTGGCAAACGGCCGGCAATACCTGGTGAAGAACAAGGATGAGGACGCTCTGTTTCTGAACCACCGGGGCCAACAGCTAACCCGCCAGGGCCTCTGGTTGATCATCAAGGCGTATGCCAAGAAAGTAAAACTCAGCGGAGAGGTGACGCCCCATACGCTGCGCCACAGTTTTGCCGCCCATAAGCTGGAAAGTGGCTCTAATTTGCAGGAAGTGCAGCGCTTGTTGGGCCACGCCAACATCTCCACCACCCAGATTTATACCCAGTTAACGGAAGAGACGTAGTCCGTGTACGGGTCACGGACAAGGATTACGAAAATAAGACAAGCCCATGTTGATGAACACCGATTACGCGCAAGTAGAAACGGCCGTTGCCGCCATTCGCACCCTCACCACCTACCAGCCGACCATCGGCCTGGTCCTCGGTTCCGGCCTGAGCGGCCTGGCCGATGCTGTAGAAAACCCAGACGTTATCCCCTACGACGAAATTCCTCATTGGCCTGTCTCCACCGTCGTCGGACACAGCGGCCGCCTGGTAATCGGCCAATT
Organism: uncultured Ardenticatenaceae bacterium; assembly: GCA_964405285.1. GTDB lineage: Bacteria > Chloroflexota > Anaerolineae > Promineifilales > Promineifilaceae > Leptovillus. Next base: position 7,606 of record CAYONK010000061.1, on the reverse strand, counting down.
GCGCGGCCAAACGGTCCTGGTGCAGCAAGGTCGGGCGCACTTTTACGAAGGGTACTCCCAGGCTGAGATCGTTTTCCCGGTGCGGGTGATGCGCGCTCTGGGCATTGAAACGTTGATCGTGACCAACGCGGCCGGCGGCATCAACCGGGGCTTCACCCCCGGCGACTTGATGCTGATCAAGGACCATTTAAACTTTGTCGGCATGGCAGGCAACAACCCGCTGCGCGGCCACAATGATGATCGGCTCGGTTCACGCTTCCCCGACCTGACCCAGGCGTATGATCCGGGCTTGCGGAAACTGGCGCAGGAAACGGCCGTTGCCCACAACATCACCCTGCGCGAAGGCATCTACGCCTACGTCGCCGGACCCAGCTTCGAGACGCCGGCCGAGCTGCGCTTCCTCCACGCTTCCGGGGCCGACGCCGTCGGCATGTCCACCGTGCCAGAAGTCATCGTCGCCCGGCATGGTGGGATGCGCGTCCTGGGCATTTCGTCTATCACCAACAAGGCCATCCTGGATCCGCAGCCCGAAGACGAGGTTTCGCACGAAGAGGTGTTGGAAATCGGGAAGCTGATCGTCCCCCGCCTGACAAATTTGCTGTACGGTATCTTACCGCAGCTTTAAGAATTACCTCTCTGTCAACCCAAATTTAGCAAACGTGGATACAATCGAAGGCGATGGATCAAGTCTACGTCTTCATCCTGCGCAACGATATTTTAATATACATCCTCGCTGCGTTAGGGTTATTTTGGTATGGTAGCCAGTTTCTCCAGGCGCGGCGCGCTTTGCAACGCGCCGTCTATGGGCTGGAACGGGAACGGGGCGCCCAAATGCGGAACACGGCCCTCTTTTTCCTGTTCCTTTTTTCCGGCATTATGGGATTGGTCTATTACGTCAATACCAGCATCGCCCCCACCCTGCCGCCTGAACTGCTGCGCCCGCCCACGCCTACGCCCAACATCTTTGCCACTCC
>CAYONK010000061.1:4229-6622 GCA_964405285.1 uncultured Ardenticatenaceae bacterium | reverse complement strand
ATTGTGGCCCCAACCATCACCCTACCCGGCCAGCAAGCCGAACCATCCGGCCCCCTGACGGGCAGCGAACCAACGCCTCTACCCCAGGCCAACACGCCGACACCGAGCGGCCCGACGCCAACTCCGTTTGTCGCCTGCACTGTGAATTTGAACATCAGCGAACCGAGCAACGGTTCGGTTGTCTCTGGCCTGATCATCTTTAACGGGACCGCCAATACCCCGAATTTTGGTTACTATACCTTGGAGGCCAATGGGCCGGAGACGGATGGGGCCTGGGCGTCGCTGTTGGGGCGGAATATGGACCGGTCGGTGCAAAATGGCTTTTTAGGCAATGTAAACCTGAGTGACTGGCAGGGCGGACCGTATCTCATCCGCCTGTCGGCGACCGATCGGGCAGGGAATCTGACCGGGCAATGCGTTATTCAGGTCACGCTAGACAGTCGTTAGCCCTTTTGGCCCATAAATCGAATTGGACGCCGCGTCAAAAACAGGGAAAATAATGCGCCCGGCGGTGAAAAACGGCCGTTGGGCAGAAATCATTGATGCGGAGTAAAACATTGCAGACACCAAAATGGCGCCGATATGAATCTATTTATCAGGGATATTACCATACAGTCAGCGGCGATTTACGTGTCGCCCAGGGCGTTTTAAGCCCCCGCCTGCACAACCGACGAGACATCTTCGTCTATTTGCCCCCCTCCTATGATCAGACAAACGGCCGTTACCCAGTGCTTTACATGCACGACGGGCAAAATCTGTTCGACAATGCTCTGAGCTTTGCCGGGGAGTGGCATGTGGACGAGACGATGGAGCGCCTGAGCCGGGAACAACAGCTAGAGGCCATCGTCGTGGGCATCCCCAACATGGGGGAGCAGCGCCTCAACGAATACAGCCCATTTCATCACCCTGGGCAGGGCGGCGGCCAGGGGGAGACGTATCTGGAGTTTATCGTCCATACCCTCAAACCAATCATTGATCGGGACTTCCGCACGCTGCCGGAGGCGGTCCACACCGGCATCATGGGGTCTTCGATGGGCGGGCTGATCAGCCTTTATGCCTTTTTTCGTCATCCGGCCACGTTTGGCTTTGCCGGGGTGATGAGTCCATCGCTCTGGTTTGCCGGGTATAAGGCGCTGGAGTATGTGGAAACGGCCGTTTTCAACCCTGGCCGTATCTACCTGGACGCCGGAACCCGCGAGTATGGCGACGTAACCCACGAAAGCAGCCGGCCGCGCACCCAATCGCGCAAATACTACGCCAGCGTGCGCCGCCTGAAGCGCATTCTGGTAGCCAAAGGCTACCGCCCCCAACGTGATTTGCTCCACGTCGAAGAGAAGTGGGCTTCCCACAACGAATCGGCCTGGGAGCGGCGACTGCCTTTGGCCATAGAGTTCTTTCTCCGCGAACGATAGGGAAGGCAGTTTAGAGATTGGAGATGGGAGATTGGAGATTGTTTCAATCTTCAATCTCCCGTCGGCTATCTCATCCGCACTCTTTCAGGCGGATCGGGGCCGAGTTTTGCCGCAACGAGCGCCAGGGTTACGCCAGCCTGACCGCTAACCGCCGCCATTCCTCCAGCGTCAGAGTCTCGGCGCGGCGACGGCCGTCTATGCCAGCCTCTTGCAGAAGCGCGTTCAGCTTGCCCTGGTCCACCCCCAATTGGCGCAAATTATTGTGCAACTGCTTGCGCTTCTGGCTGAATCCGGCGCGGGCGACGCGGAAGAAGGCGGCCTCGTCGCCTGTCTCGGCAGTCACGTCCAGGCGAATGACGGCCGAATCCACGTCCGGCCGGGGCCAGAACGCGCCCGCTTTGAGGGTAGCCACTCGCCTGACCGGGCCATAGTATTGGGCGCTGACGGCAAGCAGGCTCATGTGGGGGGGAACGGCCGTTATCCGCTCTGCCACCTCTTTTTGCACCGTCAACACCAGCCGGGTCGGCTTATGGGCTGCTTCAAGCAGATGGCGCAAAATCGCCCCGGTGATGTAGTAGGGGACGTTGGCGACCACTTTATAGGGCCGGTCAAAGAGGGTGGCCGGGTCTTGCTCCAGGATGTCGCCGTGAATCAGGCGCACATTCGAGTAAGCGGCCAGTTCGTGACGCAGGATGGGGAGGAAGCGGTCGTCGAGTTCGATGGCGGTGAGGGAAACGGCCGTTCTTGCCAACAGCTTCGTCAACGCCCCCAGCCCCGGCCCAATTTCCAACACCGCGTCACCCGGTTCCAACTCGGCCGCGTCCACAATTCGCCCCAGCACATTCTCGTCGAACAGAAAATTCTGCCCCAAGCTCTGCTTCGGCTCCAGCCCATATCGGTTAAGAATTTCTTTGGGGTGGGTCATTTAGTCGGATAGTCTGGTAGTCGGATAGTCTGGTAGTCGGATAGTCTGGTAGTCGG
>CAYONK010000061.1:0-4129 GCA_964405285.1 uncultured Ardenticatenaceae bacterium | reverse complement strand
CTGGTAGTCGGATAGTCTGGTAGTCGGATAGTCTGGTAGTCGGATAGTCTGGTAGCCGGGAGTCTCGTAGATCGACTAACAGACTACAAGACTACCAGACTACCCGACTAATTCAAGGTAGCTCCGCCGGTAAAATATAGTTGATGTCGTCGGACGGGGGGACAGGGGTCAGGTAATAAACGTCCACGTAACCGCTCCAGGCCACGAAGGTTTCCTCCTCGTAGCCCAGGTCAATCCAACGGCCGATCACCCCGCCGCCCGTATCGCCGACCACCGCCACGCCATAACCGGGCACAAACACCTGCGAACGCCAGGGCACGACGCTGCGATCTACCGCTACCACGCCTTTTCCGGCCGGCAGGCCGCTGGCGGTGATGCCATAATCTACCGCATCCGGCTCTTTGCCGGAACTGGCGGCCGTGTAGGAAGTGACGCGCATCCGCACTACCCGCCAATAGTCGCGCGGCCCCTGCTCCGTCTGCACCTGACGGATGGTAATCTTTGTGCCATAACCGACTACTTGGCTGATCGGCTCGCGCTCAATCCATTGGCCGTCTACGACGCGGCTGACCTCTACGCCATTCTCATAGCGCACGCGCAGCCGGTTGCGCTGGAGGCCGGGCAGTCCGGGGCTAAGAACGACCTGGGTGTCCAGGTCCAACGACGGGTCGGCCTGCCAGATGGTGGTGAAGGGGATTTCCTCTTCTTCCAGGCGGAAATCTTCGCTGACGCGCACGACCTGGACGTGATCGCCGGAGCGCAAGCGGCTGTCGGGGCCGGGCACGGTGTAATCGTCACCGAACAGGGTAATTCCGGCAGCGGTGATAGCCTGGACGGGGTTGGTATGATGAGTGCGGATTTGTTGAAGACGGCCGTCTACCCCAATCGTCACCGGGAAAGACGGCTGAACGCGGATGGTCATCCCGGCCGTGATGGGGCTGTCCGGCGGCGGCTCCACGCCATCCCCGGCGCGGAGGGGGATACCGGCCTCCGCCAGCGCCACGCCCACCGTTTGCGCCGTCGTGCGTCGCGTCAGGCGGCTCTCCCCATGCAAAATGGTGATGGTCTGCGCCGGACCAAGTTCCGCCAGCAAAGCGCCCAGACTAGAAGGCGGCGCGGATTGTAGGCCGTCCGCCCCCCGCGCCTCGCTCTGCCCCGCCAGGTAGCCCACGCCGACCAGAAGCAGCAAAGCCAGCAAAGCAAGTAGACCGGATAAACGTCTTTTCATCGCCTGAGCAAGTTACAGCAGTTGTTCACCTGCTTGCTGAAGAAAAAAATTCACATATGACCTTGCGTAGTATCGCTTATTTTGCAGCAGATCTAAGAGCGAAAGAATAGGACTGGTGTCAGCAATGAGGAGCATTTCTATATCTCGCGGAGCAACGCCAACTCCATCGCCGCATCTTCTTCATCCAGCAAAGAAATCGGGATGTTTAGACCAGCTAACAAATTCTCAAAATCATAACGGTGACAACCGGCCAGCGAGGTAGCACGCGCCAGACTGATTTTGCCAAAATAGTACATGCTCACAGCCGTCCACCGCTTTAACTCTTCGCTAAACTCTTGTGGGGTTTCGTTCAGCGATAATAAGAGGTCTGTTTGCACAGGAATATGGAGAGTTACCGTTTCCATCATTGCTCCTCACTTCACATCAGTTCAACTTCATCGGAATACAGTGTACCATGAAATAAAAAATTGGAGATTGAAGGTTCTGCCGAATCTCCAATCTCCAATCTCTCATTCAAAACGATGCGCCGGTAAAACCGATGACCACCAGGTGTTCCTGGGCACCCGAAAGTGACGCCTTAGTGCTGCTTCCTTCCGGACCTGACACGGTTCGGCGGCTCTCGCCGCCAGGGACCCAGTCGTCACCGGTCTTACGGGCGCATCTATGTAGTTGTGGGACTGATCGTAACAAAAGTATGGTAATTGTCAATGGTAGCTGGTGGCTGGTGGCTGGTGGCTGGTACAGAGTAAAACCTGGCGTGTCCAGCCCGCCATCCAATAACCAGCAACTAGCAACTAGCAACCAATCTCAATTCCACATGCCCAAGACTTCCGGGCCGCGATCTATTTCCCAGGGGTAGATAACGTAGGCGTCGGTGACGGCCGCGTAGTAGGTGGGCGTCAGGCCGGGGTAGAGGGAGGTGGTGGGCTTGTAGTGCAGCACGCAGGTGTCGGGGATGCCACCGGCCGCGTCCACCCGATTAGCGACGGTGACAATGTTGCGCCCTTTGGTCCACACATCGTCCACCACCAGGATGCGCCGCCCCTCCAGCAATTCATTGTCGGGGAACTGGATGAATTCGGGGATGGCGTATTTGCTCTGGAATGAAGATTGCAGGCCGGGGAAATCGGCCGGAAAACGCACCGAAGCGGTGAGAATGTAGGTGATATTCAGCGCCTCGGCCAACAGACCGCCGGGGATGATGCCGCCGCGCGTGACGATCATCATGGAATCGTAACGGCCGTGAATTTGTGGGGCCAGATAATCAATCAGTTTGTCAACGTCAGACCAGGTTAAAACTTCACGACGCATGAGATGCTCCTCAAACTTCCTCTGTAAAATTTGTGTCGGCAATGCTACCCGTTCGGGAAAGGAGTGTCAAATGGTAGCTGGTTGCTGGTTGCTGGTAGCTGGTCATTGGATGGCAGCTTGGACACGTTGGGCAAGCAGGTTGAGTTGCTTACCCAAGATGGCCAGTTCATTATTGAGGGCGTTGAAGTTTGGTTGTGGCAAATAACCGATGCGCCGGGCTAGTTCTAACTGAGTTTCAAGTTCAGCCAGAGAGCCACGCGCAATTGCAAAAAAACGACCAAAATCTTTATTTGAACGGCCGTGTCCTTCAGCCATATTGGATGGGATAGAAACCGCTGCGCATCGTATCTGATTCGTCAGGCCATACACTTCTGCTTTGGGAAAGCTATCCGTCTCTTTGTAAATCGTGACGGTCAACTGCATTGCCCTCTGCCAGACCTCCAAATCCTGATACCGACGAATCCCACTCATACCCACCAACCTCCTACCAACCACCAGCTACCAGCCACCAGCTACCAGCTACTTTCTCCGTCCTGGGAAGCGGCTCAAGACCGTCGCCGGGTCGGGCATGGGCAGGCGGGCGCCGGGTTGCACGGCGGGGACGCGGATGGGGCGTTGTCCGCCACCGAGTTGGTAGATGTAAACGGCCGTTCCCACCTCCCCCATCGCCACAGGCACCACCGCCTGACCGAGCAGGTAGCCCTCGCTATCAATGGCGCAGCTTGTCACCGCGCCAACCACCTTGCCCCGCTTATCCAGCACCGGGTCGCCCGATTCCGGCCGACGCACCCCCTTCTCGTTCATGCGGAAGCGGACCACCACCCGGTCCCGCGTCTGCTCGTGGGCGATGAAAGCGTCGCGGCCAATGAAGAACGGCTTCCACAACTTGGCGTAGCTGCCAAAGCCCGCGTCGGCCGGGTTCAGCCCCAGGCTGCCCGCCAATTCATGGCCGTAGAGCGGCAGCCCCGCCTCCGTGCGCGTGCTGTCCCGCGCCGCCAGACCGCAGGGCTTCAGGCCAAACGGCTCGCCTGCCTCGATCAGCTTCGCCCAGAGCGCCGGAGCCTGCTCCGGATGGACAAAAATCTCGTAGGCGATCCGCTCGCCGGTGTAGCCGGTGCGCGAGATGATCACATCGAACTCGCCCAACTGCCCGCTGGTGACGCCCGCCCAGGGCAACGCCTTGAGGCGGCGGGCGAAAGCGTCATCTTCGATGAGCGAGAGGAGGATGTCGCGCGATTTTGGCCCTTGCAGCGGCACATCCACCCGGCAATCCGCCCCGTGCGCCGGGTCGCGCAGGTCGCGGAGGGTGACGGGGTGTTGGATGCGGGCAAACGGCCGTTTCTCATCAATCAGCACCCGCCCCTCATTCACCGCGTTCAGCCAGGCCCAATCCTTATCATTGTTGGAGGCGTTCACCACCAGCAAGAAGCGCTCTTCGGCCAGGCGGTAAATCATCAAATCGTCAATCACCGAGCCGTCGGGCAGGAGGAAATAGGTGTAATGCGACTGCCCCACCGCCAACGCGCTCACGTCGTTGCTGGTGACGGTGTTGAGGAATTCGACCACACGCGGCCCGCTGGCGTCGAAAAC
>CAYONK010000060.1:0-11702 GCA_964405285.1 uncultured Ardenticatenaceae bacterium | reverse complement strand
ATGCGCGCCCGCCGCCGCCTGATCACCTTTCTGCGACAATCACCCCAGACGGCGCTCATCTCCTCCCACGATCTGGAACTGCTGCTGGAGCTATGCGACCGGGTTGTTTTGCTGGATGAGGGGCGGGTGATCGCCGACGGCGACCCGCGCCACATCATGGCCGACGCCGCCCTGATGGAAGCGCATGGGCTGGAACGGCCGTTTTCCCTCTAGAGAAAGAAGCTATTTCGCTCTGCTTGCAGACCCAACAAGGCTTATAGCCCCCCCTAATCCGCCCTCACCAGAGGGAGGAACCTGCTTCCCTTTCCTCCATATAGGGAGCTGGGATGAGGGTCAAGACCCCTCTGCACCCGCTATTTTGGTCCCTGTTGACAGAGGCCCCGCAACGCCTATAATTAGGAATAGGAAATTAGTCCTACGCCAGCAGTAATTACAGGGAATGTGGAATTGTAATGAATATAGAATCGCCGCAGAGCCAACAGTCGCAAAATTCCCAGGGTGACACGTTTTGGTCAACTTTATTTGCCAAAGAAGAGGCAGATCCTAAGCCGGATGCGCTTTTCGATCCCAATTTATCCTCTTTGGTGACCGGCGTTGTGGAAAACGGCCGTTACCACACTGACCATAACTCTATGCCCAGCAATCCATGGGAACTGGCCCAACAAGCCCAAAACGAAGAGCAAAAATTACGGCTCACTGTCACCGGTTACAACAAAGGTGGTTTGCTCGTTCAATGGCATGGTCTGCCTGGCTTCGTGCCCGCTTCGCAACTCGTAGACTTCCCGCAATTTCACGTGGCGACGGAACGGATGCAAGTTCTCAAAGAGAGCGTTGGTAAAACCCTCACCCTCAAAATCATCGAAGTCAATCCCCAGTCAAACCGACTCATTTTGTCCGAACGCGCAGCGCAAGTTGAATCTGAACAACGGCAAAATATCCTGGCGACCATCCAGCCGGGCGATAAACTCACCGGCAACGTCACCAACCTGACCGATTTCGGCGCATTTGTGGACTTGGGCGGCATCGAAGGGTTGATCCACATCTCCGAGCTTTCTTGGAGCCGCGTCCCCCACCCTAGCAAAATCGTTCGCCCCACCGAAATGGTCACTGTCTTGGTCTTGGGTGTGGATCAGGAAAACAAGCGCGTCGCCCTCAGTCTGAAACGATTGAACGCCGACCCCTGGCAAACGGCCGAAGCGCGTTATCACCCAGGGCAAATCGTCGAAGGCCAGATTAGCCAGGTCGTCAATTACGGCGCGTTTGTCCTTTTAGAGCCAGAACTTGAAGGGCTGGTCCACATCTCTGAACTGGCCGAAGGTGCGTTTTTGCACCCCCGTAACGTCGTCAACATTGGCGATAAGGTGAAAGCGCGCGTCATCCAGGTAGATAGCAAAGCCAAACGGCTCGCCCTCAGTATGCGGTTATAATCCCCGCCCCCGCCCGATACAAATTCCTGGTAACTGGTCTGACCTGACCTGCCGCCTCTATCGGCCGATCACCCGAAACGCAAATTTGCGGTATACTTTGCCTCAAGAGACGTGATCGATTGTTGATGATTGGCCTATGGCTCGTAAACCGAGTAGTAAAACGGACCCCCCCCCTCCACCACCTACCTGGGATGAAAAGTTCATCAATAGCCTGATCCCCTGGCGGGTGGAAATTGCCGGTGTTGCCCTATTTTTATTGGCGATGGTCACGTTGTTGGCGCTGCCTGGTCTGACGGCGGCTGGCTGGCTGACCTGGTGGACCCGATTGCTGCGCCAGATTTTTGGCTGGGGGGCGTATCCCCTCTTCTTCATCCTGGCAGCGGTGGGGCTGCATGTGGCGCTGCGGAAGGTAAAACGGCCGTATCAGGTCCGCCCCTCGCAGGTAATTGGGGTGGAACTGCTGCTCATGACCGCCCTGCCCCTCAGCCACATTTTCACCAGCGCGGACCTGAGCGACGCCTATCGTGGATTGGGCGGCGGGTTGGTGGGCTGGGCGCTCTCGGAGCCGCTGCTGGAGTGGTTCGGCCCGCTGCTGACGGGGGCGTTGTATCTGGTCTTGCTGTTGTGGGGGGTGGCGCTGCTGCTTAATTACACCTGGGTAGACCTGCTAGAAACGCTCAATCAGACGGCGATTGCTTTGCGCCGTTGGGGGGCGAAGGTGGCTCCGCCGGAGCGAGAGGTGGCCTCGGAGGGGGTGGTGGAATGGGGAGGCAGTGACAGGGGGGAAACGGCCGTTTCTCCCCCACACTCCCACCTCCCCAACCCCGACCAATTGATCATCATTGATGACAGCGCCCCGGAAGAAGACAGCCCCGACTGGCAGCGGCGCGACAAACGGCTGCCCCCCATCACCCTGCTCGAAGAAGGCAAAGCCAGCGCCATGCCCCCCATGGAGATTGACGAAAAGAAGCGGATCATCGAACAAACGCTGGCCGACTTCCACATCCCGGCCACCGTGACAGAGATTCGGCGCGGCCCGGCCGTCACCCAATTCGGCGTGGAGCCGGGCTACGTGGAGCGCGTCAACCCCGAAGGGCAGCTAAAGCAGCAAAAGATCCGCATCAACCAGATCGCCTCCCTCTGGCGCGATCTGGCCCTGGCCCTGGCCGTCACCCGGCTGCGCATCGAAGCGCCGGTTCCGGGGCGCGGCGTCGTCGGCGTGGAAGTGCCCAACAGCGAGACGAGCATCGTCCGCCTGCGCTCCATCCTGGAAAGCGACGCCTTCGCCAAACTAAAAAGCCCGCTCGGCGTGGCTCTGGGGCAAGATGTTTCCGGCGCGCCGCTGGCGGTGGACCTGGCCACCCTGCCCCACCTGCTCATCGCCGGGACCACCGGCTCCGGCAAGTCGGTCTGCATCAACGCCTTCATCACCTGTCTGGTCTTCAACAATTCGCCGGAGAAGCTGAATCTGATCATGATTGACCCGAAAAAGGTGGAGCTGATCCGCTTCAACGGGCTGCCCCATCTCATCGGCACAGTCGAGGTAGACGCGGATCGCGCCGTCGGCGTGCTGCGCTGGCTGACGGCGGAGATGGACCGGCGCTATGAGATGTTTACCCTGGTCGGGGCGCGGAATCTGAACGGGTACAATCGCAAAGTGGCCCGCCACCCCACTTACAAGAAGCTGCCCCATCTGGCGGTCTTCATTGACGAATTGGCCGATCTGATGCACATGTACCCCGGCGATGTGGAGCGGACCCTGTGCCGCCTGGCGCAGATGGCGCGGGCGACGGGGATTCATCTGGTGGTGGCGACGCAACGGCCGTCTACCGACGTGATCACCGGCCTGATCAAAGCCAACTTCCCCGCCCGCCTCTCCTTCTCCGTCGCCTCCGGCGTGGATTCCCGCGTTATTTTGGACAGCGTGGGGGCGGAGCAGTTGCTCGGCAAAGGAGACATGCTCTTCCAGGCCCCAGACGCCGCCGCGCCGGTGCGGGTGCAGGGCGTCTTCGTCGGCGACAACGAGATTGAGCGGGTTGTCACCCATTGGCAGACCGCCCTGCCGGAATTTGAGCCGATCCCCACGCCCTGGGACACGCTCATCGCCAAGCACGCCCTGCTGGACGAGACGGACCAACTGCTGGAGCAGGCCATCGAGATCGCCCAGAAGCAAGATACCATCTCCAGTTCGATGTTGCAGCGCCGCCTGCGCATCGGCTACCCGCGCGCGGCGCGGATCATGGAGCATCTGTATGAGATGGGGCTGGTGGAAGACCCGCAAACCGGCGGCAAGACGCGCAAAAGTTTGGTGGAAGAGGGGGGAAATCCGCTGGACGAGATTTTGTCGGAGCAGAATGGGGGAGAGGGGTAGAGGGAGGGAGAAACGGCCGTTTCCCCTCCCACTCCGGTTTGCTATAATCTGATTATGCCTGAAGTATCACGCTTTTACGGGATTGTGATTCGCCTTTTCTACGAGTTTGAGCGCCATCAACAGCCCCATTTTCATGCCGCCTACGGCGAGTATCAGGCCAGCTTCACGATTGATCCGCCCGCGTTACTCGCTGGAGCCATGCCTCGTAAACAACAGCATTTGATATTAGCCTGGGCAGAGTTGCATCAAGAAGAGCTAATGGAAAATTGGCGCAACGCGGAGCAGCAACGACCCATGACAAAAATCGAAGGATTATCATGAGCCAGATATTTAGAGTCGTTTCTTTTAAGTTGCTTGGCAACTACGTCATCCAACTTCAATTTAATGACAACTCCAGCCAAACAATTGACTTTAAACCTATCTTATCTGGTCCCATTTTTGGGCCACTGCGCGATCCTCATCTTTTCAAACAGGTAACGCTCGATCCGCTCTTTGGCACACTAGAATGGCCTAATGGCGCAGATGTAGACCCAAATGTGTTGCACGATTGGACAGATCACATCGAGGCAATGATTGCCCATCGCCAAGAAATGTTTCCCAAAGCCCAGATAGCTTGATAGACATAACGATGCCACATAGACAGCAACGATACGCTACATTCGCCTGGGTTCTCGTCGCCTACACCATCGCCGTCATTCTCTGGGGGGCCTACGTGCGAGCCACCGGCTCCGGCGCCGGCTGCGGGGCGCATTGGCCCACCTGCAACGGCGAAATCCTCCCCCGCGCCGAATCGGTGGAGACGATCATCGAATTCACCCACCGCCTGATGAGCGCTTTGTATGGCTTCCTGGTGTTGGGATTGCTCTTTGGCGCGTTCCGCCTCTTCCCGAAGGGCAGCATTGTGCGCAAGGGGGCGGTGCTGACGCTGGTGTTTACGATTATCGAGAGTTTGTTGGGGGCGGGGCTGGTGTTGTTTGAACTGGTCGCCTACAACGTCTCGGTGGAGCGGGCGATTGCCGCCGCGCTGCATCTGGTCAATACCAACATCCTGCTCGGCTGCGTCACATTGACGGCCTGGTGGGCGGGTGGCAAACCGGCGGTCAGGGTGAGGGGGGAGAAAACGGCCGTTACCCTCCTCCTCTTCATCGGCCTCATCGCCATGCTGCTCGTCAGCGCCTTCGGGGCCATCACCGCCCTGGGCGACACCATCTTCCGGGTCGAAACCCTGGCCGAAGGTTTGCAGCAAAAGCAAGACCCGGCAGCCCACTTCCTCATCCAACTGCGCGTCTGGCATCCCGTCCTGGCCGTCATCACCAGCCTCTACTTGCTCTACGTCGTCGGCTATCTGACGGGCGAACGCCCCAGCCCGGACACGCGCCGCTTCGGGCGGATGATGCAGCTCATCATCGTCGTGCAATTGGCGGCCGGCGTCCTCAACATCCTCCTGCTCGTCCCCGTCTGGATGCAGATCGTCCACCTGTTGCTGGCCGATTTGCTCTGGATCGCCCAGGTGTTGTTCAGCGCCAGCGTCCTGGCGGTGACGGAGGGAGTGATGAATGAGGAAGGAGGAATGATGAATGTTTCTTCGCCCTCCACTATTCGATAAATGGTAGATTGGTACGTCGGCACGATGGGCTTTGCCTATGAGCCGTGGCGCAATGGGGTCTTTTACCCGGCGGGCATGGGGCAGAAGCAATTTCTGGCCTACTACAGCCAGCGCTTTAACGCCGTGGAGATGGATTCTACCTTTTACGGCGTGCCAACCGCGAAGGCGGTACAAAAGTGGACGGCCGTTACCACCCCCGCCTTCAAAATCTCTCCCAAAACCCCCCGCGAGATCACCCACGATTTGCGCCTGGGCGGCAGCGATGACCTGATGGCCGCCTTTTTGGCGACGATGCGTCTGCTCGGCGACAAACTGGGGGCTATCCTCATTCAGTTCCCGCCCGATTTCACCATCGGCGGGGCGGAGCGATTGGCCGATTTTCTGCGCCAGTTGCCAACCGACCTGCGCTACGCCGTCGAGTTTCGCCACAACTCCTGGGATACGCCGGAAACGGCCGTTCTCCTCCGCGCCCACAACGTCGCCTGGGCGATGGCCGACTATATCCATCTGCCGCCGCGCATCATCGCCCGCACAGCCGATTTTCTCTATTTGCGCTTCATCGGGCCGCACGGCCAGTTTCCCAGCAAGGATCGAGAGGTGGTGGACAAAACGGCCGTTCTCCACCACTGGCGCGACGAAATCCAACCCCACCTGGAGGCGGTCACCGCCGTCTACGCCTACTTCAACAATGACTACGCCGGCTACTCCCCGGCCACGGCCAACAAATTCAAACAAGTGATGGGGCTGACGACGGAGGAGATACGGCCCTATCAACAAGGTAGGCTGTTCTAGACAGCCGATCTGTTCTTGACCACGCCTACCCCTCCCAGTACAATTCGCATCGGATCCGCATCTTTGCGGTCCGCAAGCTCACGAGCGCATCATGTCCTCTATACCACCACCAACGGCCCCATTAACCCGGACGCCTGTTCAGCGACGCCCCCTTCTCCGGCTGTTCACCACTTACGATGGTCAGATTTGGTTATTTTTAATTCCCTTCCTATTCGGATCGTTGCTTCTGGTGGCGCTGCCAGCCCTGGTTAGCATGGGCATCGCCTTCACCCACTACAACGCCATCGAGCCGCCCCGATGGGTCGGCCTGGAGAACTTCCGCCGCCTGCTCGATTCACCGCTCGCCCGGCTCTCCTTGCGCAATTCGCTGCACTTTCTCTTCCTGGCTGTACCAATGCGCTTGCTCGGCGCCTTAACCCTGGCGCTGCTCTTACAACGAGGCGGCCGTTTATTCAGCAGCTCGCGCGCGGCCGCCTATCTGCCAACCATTATCCCCGAAGGAGCTTATGCCTTGCTCTGGTTGTGGCTGCTTAACCCGCTCTTTGGGCCGCTCAACCTTGCCCTGGGCTGGTTAGGGCTACCCCAACCCCAATGGCTGGTCGAGCCGGGGGCAACCCGCCTGGCCTTCGTCCTCATGGCCGCCTTCACCATTGGCGAGGGGATGGTTGTGCTGCTGGTCGGTCTGCGAACGATTCCCAAAGCCTACTACGAAGCAGCGCGGGTGGATGGGGCAGGCGCGTTCTACACCTTCGCCTATATCACCTTGCCGCTTTTGCTGCCCTGGTTGCTCCTGTTAACCTTGCGCGATCTGGTCGTCAGCCTGCAAAACACCTTTATCGCTTCCTTTGTCATCACCTATGGCGGACCTTACTACGCCACCACCTACATCCCCCTTCTGTTGTACGAACTGGCCTTCGACTTTTTTGATTTTGGTCTGGCCGCAGCTTTACTGGTAGTTTCCTACATCCTGACCGGCTTATTGGTCATAGGCATCATCAACCTGGTTGGTCTGGACAAGCAAAGCGATGTCGCCTAAAGTCCACAGCGGGTTGCGTCTGGCCGCCACGCTGTTCATGATTCTCCTGTTTCTCTTGCCGCTCTGGTGGATGATTGTTGCCTCGCTGCGGCCGATAGGACTGCCCCCGCCCCGGACCATCGAATGGTGGCCGACCGATCCCCAATGGAGCAATTACGCCGAAATTTTTCGCCAGGTTCCGATGGGCCGCTACACGCTCAACTCGCTCCTGGTGGTAGCGGTCGCCGTGCCGATGACTCTGCTGACCTCATCGCTGGCCGGCTTTGGCCTTTCACAACTGCGCGACCCCTGGCGTAATCGCCTGCTCATCGTCACTATCGCGCTGTTGATGGTCCCATCTCCGGCCGTCTGGCTTTTTCGTTACCAGCTGCTGCGCTGGCTTGGGCTGCTGACCTCGCTCTGGTCGCTGATTCTGCCGGCCTTTGCCGCAGGCAGCCCGCTGCTGGTGCTGCTCTTTTATTGGACGTTTCGCCGCAATCCGATTGAGCTATATGAGGCCGCGCGGGTTGAGGGAGCCAACGCCTGGACGACCTGGCTGCGGATCGCCATGCCCCTGGCTCGCCCGACGGTAGCGGCCGTTATTGTGCTGGCTTTTGCCCTCTATTGGAACGACTTTACCAATCCGGTGTTGTACTTGTACCGGCCGTCCACCTATACGCTGCCCGTCGGTCTGCAAATTTTGAAGCAGATGGACGCCACCAACTGGTCGCTGCTGATGGCTGGGGCAGTGGTGGTAACGCTGCCGATGATGCTGCTTTTCTTGCTGCTGCAACCGCTTTTCTTGAGCGATAGTGCGCTGTCAGAGCTGCTGGATAAAGGATAAGCTCTTGCGTAAACAATTCATCTCGATCCTCATTTTTATCTTACTGCTGGTGGGCTGCCGTTCTGGCAAGCCGACGGTCTCCTTCATGGTTTTTGGTGGGCCGGAGGAGTTTGCGGCGTATGAGAGCCTGGTGGCTGCCTTCCATCAGGCGCAATCGGAAATAGCTGTCGAGTTGCGCTATGTGCCGGATCAGGCAGAGTACCGGCGGCGGCTGGCGGCCGACTTTTCGGCCGGGGCTGCGCCGGACGTGATGCTGCTGAACTATCGCCGCTTCGCCACCTTCGCCGGGCAAGGGGGCTTGCAGCCATTGGGTGATTATCTGGCGGAAAGCGATTTGCTCGACGAGGCCGACTTTTACCCGCAGGTGATCGAATCGTTCCGCTATGAAGGGGAACTTTGGTGCATCCCCCAGAATATGTCCAGTCTGGTGGTCTATTACAACCAGGATTTGTTCGACGCGGCCGGCCTGCCTTACCCGGCCGATGATTGGACCTGGGATGATTTTCTGTTGGCGGCGCAGCGGTTGACGGTGGATAGGGATGGCAACGGCCGTTCCGACCAATTCGGCGCCGGCATCGAACCCACTCTCAACCGGCTCGCCCCCTTCATCTGGCAGGCTGGTGGGGAACTGGTGGACAATCCGCAATACCCCACCCGGCTGGCGCTAACCGATCCGGCCGCTCTAGCCGGGATGCAATGGTTTGTCGAGCTGCAAACGGTGCAGGGTGTCGTGCCCGACGCCCTGGCCCAAAGCGCCGAGAGCAACGAAAGCCGCTTTATGAACGGGACGCTGGCGATGTACTTCAACAGTCGGCGCGGCGTCCCGACGTATCGGACCATCACAGCGTTTGGTTGGGACGTCGCGCCCTTGCCGCGTGGCGCCCAGGAAGCTGGAATTTTGCACAGTGATGGCTATTGCCTGGCGGCCAGCAGCCGGGAAAAGGAGGCAGCCTGGCGGTTTATCGAGTTTGCCAACTCCACCATCGGCCAGGAACTGATTGTAGAAACGGGGCGCACCGTTCCTTCGCTGCGCACTGTGGCCGAGTCAGCCGCATTTTTAGAGCCGGCAAAACCCCCATCCCGCAGTTATGTATTTTTAGAGACTATCGAGACCATTCGCGCCGTGCCGGTCATGGCTAACTGGCCGGTTGTGGAAGACACAGCCAGCCAGGACATTGAACAGGCTTTTTTTTGCCGGGTATCGGTGCAGGAAGCGGCAGAAACGGCCGTTCTCCGCACCATGCAACTTTTTGGCGACTAGGATTGGCTATCAACGATTGCTAATCGCCAATCCCTGGAACCTGATTCCACAGATTGTTAAGGAGAGATGATGAACGTTGTACGCAAACTGTTCGGCGCATTCCTGATCCTCACCCTGTTTGGGTTGGTGATCTCGATGCCCTCCGATCTAACCGAGACCGCGCAGCGCATGGGGCAGCGCGGCCCGGACGGGCTTAACCTGCTGGTAGGCGCTAACCAGGACAAACCGGATACGGAACACTGGGTCAGCGAGCCGGTAAACCCGGTCCTAACCCTGGCCGTGCGCGACCTGCCATTCGAGGAACTGCTGCCCACTCTGGACCGCGAGATCAACCCCCGCATGAACTTCGGCCCGCAGCCAGACGCCGACTTCGACCCACCCAACAAACCAGACCCCCTGCTCGCCTTGCAGGAAAACGTCCAGGCAGTTCAAGACGCTGGCTTCGCCACCCCCATCTTTAACTTCAACGGCCAGGGCTACTCCGGCGTTAACCCGCCAGACACCGTTGGCGATGTAGGCAGAGACCATTACATTCAGATGATCAACGCCACCCGCGTGGCTATCTACGACAAAACCACCGGCGATCTCGTCGTCCCGCCCTTCTCGCTCTCCGCGCTTGGCGGCTGCGCCACCGGCCGCGGCGACCCGATTGTTCTCTACGACCAGTTGGCCGACCGCTGGTTCCTCAGCGAGTTCGGCGCGGGCAACTCACTCTGCACCTACGTCTCGCAAACGCCAGATCCGACTGGCCCTTATTATTCCTACCAATTCGCCACGCCCAGCTTCCCCGACTATCCCAAGTATGGCGTCTGGCCGGACGCCTATTACGCCACCACCAATGAGAGCAGCCCGGCCATCTACGCCTTCAACCGCGCGGCGATGTTGACGGGCGGCGCGGCGACCTCGCAGCGCTTCACCGCCCCAGGACTGGCAGGCTTCGGCTTCGAGGCGCTCACCCCGGCTAACCTGGACGGCATGACCCCGCCCCCGGCCGGATCGCCCAACTACATCATGCGCCAGGTGGATACAGAAGCGCACAGCGTCCCCGGCTACCCCGACAACGACATCCTGGAAATCTGGGCCTTCTCCGTCAACTGGACCACGCCCGCCAACTCCACCTTCACGAAAATCGCCGACATCCTGACGGCCGAATTCGACTCCACCCTCTGCGGCCTGACCTCGTTTTTCTGCATGGGCATGCCCGGCGTGGCGCAAGGGGCATCCAATTCATTGGACCCGCTGCGCGAAGTGATCATGAACCGGCTGAACTACCGCAACTTTGGCACGCATGAGGTTTTAGTCGGCAACTTCGTCACCGACATCGGCAACAACATTGGCGGCAAGCGTTGGTTTGAACTGCGGAAAGTGGGCGCAGGCCCCTGGACGCTCTACCAGGAAGGAACCTATGCGCCCACCACCAACGACAATCGCTGGATGGGCGGTATCGCCATGGATGGCGCGGGCAACATCGCCCTGGCCTACAACGTCTCCAGCCAGACCATCTATCCTTCCATCCGCTATACCGGCCGTCTGTCCACAGACCCGTTGGGCACGATGCCGCAAGGCGAATACACCCTGATAGCTGGCTCCGCCAACAATGGCAGCAATCGCTACGGCGACTATTCGGCGATGAGCATAGACCCAATTGACGATTGCACCTTCTGGTTCACCGGTCAGTGGAACGATGCCAGCCAATGGAAGACGCGCATCGGCGCGTTCCGCTTCGACGCCTGCGGCGAGACGAACTTCACTATGAACGTGACGCCGCAAAGTCAGCAGGTCTGTGTCCCGGCCGATGCGACGTACAATGTGGCGCTGGCGGCCGTTTCCGACTTCACCGGCAACGTCAACCTGAGCGCGATAGGCAATCCTGGTACAGCCAGCTTCAGCGCCAACCCCGCGCCCGCGCCCGGCAGCAGTCTGCTCACCCTCAGCGGGGTGACGGCCGGCGTGTACAATTTCGATCTGTTCGGCAGCAGCGTGATCACGCCGACTTTAGTGCAATCGCAAACAGTATCGCTGGAAGCGGTGGCAGCCGCGCCGGGAGCGCCAGCGCTGTTGACCCCGACCAATGGGGCCTTGAACGTCCCGTCCATGCCCACCTTTACCTGGAACGCGCTGCCTGGCGCTGGCTCCTACAGCATTCAGGTAGCAACAGATGCCGGGTTCAGCAATATCGTCGCCTCGGCCAGCGGTCTGACCAGCCCCACCTGGACCGCGAACGTGACGCTGAACACCAGTACCACCCATTTCTGGCGGGTGCAGGCGGATAACGCCTGCGGTGTGGGCAATTACTCAACCGTACGCAGCTTTACGACGGTGGCCGCTCCTGGCGACTGCGCCCCCGGCACGACGGCCAATATCCTTTACGATTATGGCTTTGAGA
>CAYONK010000059.1:4081-11738 GCA_964405285.1 uncultured Ardenticatenaceae bacterium | reverse complement strand
GCGGCAAAAAGACGCCGCTTAAACATGGCGCGCCCGAAGGCAAGCCAGAATGGTCGCGCTACATCAACGTGGACGTCAACCACAAGGTCATCGGCATTCAATATGGGTTCACCAGCCTGTTTGTCTTGCTGGTTGGCGGCCTCTTCGCCCTGATATTCCGTCTGGAACTGTCCCAGCCAGGGATGCAGTTGCTCACTTACGATCAGTACAACACCTTCTTCAGCGCCCACGGCATCGTGATGATCGCCAGCATCCTGCTCGGTGTTGGCGCGATGCTCAACTACCTGGTCCCGCTGATGATTGGGGCGTCGGACATGGCCTTTCCCCGGCTGAATGCTTTTAGCTATTGGGTGGGTATCCCGGCCGTTGCCCTGATCTTGTCTGGCATGGTTGTGGGCGGTTGGGATACGGGCTGGGTGGCTTACCCGCCGCTCACTTTCCGCGCCCCGTTGGGTGTGCAGTTGTTCCTGCTCGGCTTTTATGTCAATGGGCTTTCCTCTATCGCCAGCTCCATCAATGTGCTGGTGACGGTGGCTTTCATGCGCGCGCCTGGCATGTCGCTCTTCCGGATGCCGATTTTTGTCTGGGCGGCCGTTGCCACTTCCCTCATTCAGTTCACCGCTACCCAGACGGTGGGTGTCGCCCTGACGATGAACATCATGGAGCGGGCGGCTGGGTTTACCTTCTTTGATCCGGCCGGCGGCGGCGACCCTATCCTCTACCAGCACCTCTTCTGGTTTTATTCGCATCCGGTGGTGTACGTCTTTGTGCTGCCCGGCCTGGGTATCATCAGCGAATTGCTGCCGGTCTTCTCGCGTAAGCCACTTTTCGGCTATAAATGGATCGCGCTCTCCAGCCTGGGCATCGCCCTGGTCGGCTTCCTGGTGTGGGCGCACCATATGTTCACCTCTGGCATGAGCGACGCGCTGCGTATCCCCTTCATGATCGCCACGCTGTTTGTCGCCATTCCCACCGGCGTGAAATTCTTCAGCTGGGTGGCGACGATGTGGGAAGGCAAGCTGACGTTTGAGACGCCGATGCTCTTTGTGCTGGGAGCCATCTCTGTCTTCCTGATTGGCGGCGTGACCGGCCCGATTTTGGGCACAGTGCCGACTGACCTGCATCTGCACGACAGCTATTGGGTGGTGGGGCATTTCCACGCCACGATGTTTGGCGGTTTTGTCTTCCCCTTCTTTGCGGCGATTTATTACTGGTTCCCGAAGATAACCGGCCGAATGTACAAAGAGTCCTTAGGTCGGCTGCACTTCTGGCTGATGGTCCCCGGTTTTTGGTTAATGAGCCTGGGGCAGATGCAGATCGGCCTGGTAGGGATGCGCCGCCGCATCGCCGATTATGACCCTATCTTAGGGATCGAGGGCACGCAGGTTTTGGTGACGATTGCCGCGCTGGTGATTGGCTGGTCTATTGTGATTATGCTGTATAACCTGATCAGCAGCGCGCGAGCGCAGGAAATGGCGGAGACCAATCCCTGGGGATCGCGTTCGCCGGAATGGCAAATCCCTTATCCTGTGCCGGAATTTAACTATGATGTACCGTTCGAGGTGGTGGGAGATCCTTATGATTATGGGCTGCCAAATTCGCGCTACGTGCGTCTGGGTAATTCGGCTCCTGCGCCCTCTGGCGATTGATAGGTATGTGCGGCTTACGTAGCAGGGAGGTTTAACGGTGGAATTACAAAAGAGAGAAACCTGGCGCAAAGGGAATATCGTTTTGGCGATTTTGGCGGCGCTGACCTTGTTGGAGTTTGTGGTAGCGTTGTATGTTCCCTCGGCCGTTTTACTGTTCATCATTGCCTTGT
The DNA here is from genome assembly GCA_964405285.1 of uncultured Ardenticatenaceae bacterium. Taxonomy (GTDB): domain Bacteria; phylum Chloroflexota; class Anaerolineae; order Promineifilales; family Promineifilaceae; genus Leptovillus. The sequence continues at coordinate 9,919 of CAYONK010000059.1, read as the reverse complement.
TGAAGGCGGCGATTATTTTGCAGGCATTTATGCATGTCTATCGCTTGTGGCGTGAGGAGGAACATTGATGGGCGCCTATACGACAACTCGATCACACGATCAGGATCATGACGAAGCGCACAACCACGAACTGCCGTATAAAGTGCAGTTGAAAGCGAACCGCCTTGGTTTGTGGCTCTTTTTTATCTCGGAGATTTTTCTGTTTGCGGCGCTGCTGGTGGCTCGGTTTTATCTGTGGGGTGACACCCGGCCAGAACTGAGCCAGGAGCTGGGCCTGATTACGACGAGCGTGCTGCTGTTGAGCAGCTATTTTGTCTATCGGGGAGAGTCGGCTATCGCCCACGGCGATCAGAAAGTGTTTGCCAGTTCATTTCTAACGGCGGCGATTCTGGGGTTGGTTTTTTTCGTCGGCGTGGTAGTGATGGAGTGGAACCTGTTTGGCGTATCTGGCGGTGATTTTTTGGGTATTGAGTGGTTCGGCCACCTGAAAGCGACGGATGGGGTGTATGGCGGCGTCTTCTTTATGATGACGGGGATGCACGCTTTGCATGTGATCAGTGGGGTGGCTTTGCTGTTGATTGCCTGGAATCGGGGGCGTAAAGGGGGTTACACGGCGGAGCGGCATTGGGGCGCGGAGGGCACGGCTCTCTATTGGCATTACGTGGACGTGATCTGGATTTTTTATTATCCGGCGTTGTATTTGATCGGTTCGCCGGTTTGATTTAGTTGCTCTTATTGAGGGGGGAGGGGAATAACGGCCGTTATTCCCCTCCTCCTCCCCCTTCCCATGGACCCCGTCCTCAGAGCCGTCCTCTCCTCCTGGAACTGGCGGCCAGAAGTCATCATCAGCCTGCTGTTAGCCGCCCTGCTTTACCTGCGCGGTTGGTGGCGGCTGCGCCGTTTGGCTCGCCCCCGCCCGCGCAAACCCGGCCAACCCTGGCCCCTCAGCGCCCGCTGGCGACCCATCTCCTACCTGACCGGCCTATTCTTAATCGGGCTGGCCCTGCTCTCCCCCATCGAAGTGCTTTCCGGCCAACTTTTCTTCATGCACATGATCCAGCATTTGTTGCTGATCATGCTTGCGCCGCCGCTGCTGCTCATCGCCAACCCGTTGGCAGTGGTGCTGTGGGGGCTGCCAGACGGCGCCCGCCGCAAAGCTGGCGCTGGCGTCAGCGGGCTGCTGCACCGGCGCTCCGGCTTTCGTCGCTTCCTGCACAACCTGGCCGCGCCCGGCGTGTTGTGGCTGGTTTGGGTGATCACCCTCGTCGGCTGGCACGACCCCAATATGTACAACTGGGCGCTGCGCAACGAATTCGCCCACGACCTGGAGCATCTTTCCTTCTTCCTGGTCAGCCTGGCCTCCTGGTGGCGGATCACGGCCGCCGGGCCGCATGTGGGCAAACCGTTGGGGCTGTCCGGCCGGGCTATCCTGGTGCTGGCCATCATCCCGCCCACCATGCTCACCGGCGTGGTCATCTCCTTCGCCACCAATCCAATTTACACCTATTATCTGGACGTACCCCGCCTCTGGAATATCAGCGTGATGATGGACCAGCAGATTGGCGGGGTGTTGATGTGGATTCCCGGCAGCATGATGTACCTGATTGCCGGACTGATCCTGATCGCCCAACTGCTGGGGCAAGAGTCGCGCAAACCGCCATTGCCGGAGTCGGCCTGGGCCAGCGACGAGGCATTGGCCGCGCCGGGCATACAGAAATAAATGGACAGGGAGCAAGTGGGGGCGGTGCTGCGGGCGTTGATCGGCCGCAAATGGTGGTGGGTGACGCTGTTGGTGTTCGTCGGCATGGCAGTTTTTGTCCGATTGGGTATCTGGCAGTTGGACCGGTTGGCGGAGCGGCGGTCGGAGAATGCTGTTTTGGCTGAGGCGTTGGCTGCGCCGCCGACGCCGCTCACGGCCGTTCCCCTCCCCCCAGACCTCGCCACCCTCAAAGACCGCGCTGTCACCGTCAGCGGCGAATATGACCTGGACAACCAGATGGCCTTGCTGGTGCAAAATTGGAGCGGCCTGGCCGGAATTCATCTGATCGCGCCGCTGGTGACGGATGGGGGGGAAACGGCCGTTCTCATTGATCGTGGTTGGATTCCCGACAGCGATTCCGACCCGGCGCAGTGGGCCAAGTACGATGAAGCCGGGCCGATTACCATCACCGGCTACGTCGCCCTCTCCCAGATCGTTTCCAGAGCGGCCAACACCATCCCCGACACGCCGCAGCAGGCATGGTATCGCGTAGACGTGGCCGCCATGCAGGCCCAATTGCCCTACACGCTGCTGCCCGTCTACGTCATCCAATCGCCGCCGGAAGAAGGCAACAGCGAGCCGCCCTTGCGCCGCCCCCGTCAGGTGGAATTGTCCGAAGGCAACCATTTCAGCTACGCCATGCAATGGTTCTTATTCACCCTGCTCTTGGGCGGCGGGTATCTGATCTACGTCAACAAAAGCGTCGCTCAGGCGCGGCGGGAGTTGTGAGATGGGGCGGGGCTGGCTTTGGCTCCTGGCTTTGGCGTTGTTGGCCGTCGCTGCGCCGCTGGCGGCGCATGGCGGCGGGCTGATCTACGTGGCGGGCGAACCGGCCGGACCTTATCGGGTGACGGTGTGGGCTGCGCCCGACCGGATTGAAGCGGGCCGGACGCTCCATTTCACCGTCGCCATCGTGCGGCCGGAAGACAATCGTCCGGTGTTGGATGGCGAGGTCTGGGTGACGGTGGGCAAAGAAGGGGAGCCAACGGCCGTTCTCTCCGGCCCGGCCACTACCGAACAGTCAGTCAACAAGCTCTTTTATGAAGTAGATTTCACCGCGCCAGACGAGGTAGGACGCTATTGGGTGGAAACGGCCGTTCGCGGCGATGCCGGATCCGGCGACGTTTCCTTTGTCATCACCCTTGAACCGGCGCGCGGCGGCAACCTCTTCCTCTTTGGTCTGGCGGCGTTGGTGGTGGTAACGGCCGTTGGCCTCTACTGGTCCCGCCGCCAGACTCAACCTGACTCTTCAATGAGAAGCTAAGCCGATCCGCCGCTCACCAGTTTCCCTCGCGCCCACAGTACATTACAATTACGCTCTATCGGTATTTCGTAATCGGCGAAGACCTCGGAATACGGTTCACGGATTACGGACAACGGACAAATAGGTGCGACGCTTGAAACAGCAAACATTTCTTCCCGAAGGTTGGTCAACGCTGTTCCTACTCATTCTCCTCCTCCTCATCGCAGCCCTGACCATCATGCAAGCTGAATTGACAGAAGGAACCCAGGTGCTGGCCCTCGTTGGCGCCACGGCCGTTCTGTCCGGCTTATTCCTGGCGAAAAGCAACTTCACCCCCGGTACCGCCCATCTTTACGCATTCATCTACGGCCTCTTCGCCGTTTTATACCTGGTCGGCTCCACTCTGCCAGACCATCTAACCTGGCACGCCCGCGTCTTGGACCTGATCGAACGGCAAACAGATTGGTTGCAAAAAGCAGTCGGCGGCGGCACCAGCCGGGATGGCCTGGTTTTTGTGCTGCAAACGGCCGTTATCTTCTGGGTTCTTGGCTACACCGCCGCCTGGTACACCTTCCGCCAGCCCCGCGTCTGGCGCGTCATCCTCCCCACCGGCCTCGTCCTCCTCAGCGTCGTCTACTACTACTACGGCCCCCGCCCTCTCCTCTATTACCTGGCCGCCTACATCGCCGTCTCTCTCGTCTTCATCGCCCGCACCCATCTGGCCGCCCAAGAGCAAGCCTGGCAAAGCGCCTACGTTCGCTACGAACCTGGCATCCGCTTCAACTTCATCCGCGCCGGCCTCCTGGCCGCCCTGATCCTGCTGATCGCCGCCTACCCCATCCCCACCCTCTCCGCCAGTCCCGCCGTCAACGACGCCCTCAGCGCCGCGCGCGCCCCCTGGCGCGACTTCCAAGAAACCTGGACACGCCTCTTCTCCGCCTTACACGTCTACGGCGCGCCCACCAGCGACCCCTACCAAACCAGCATGTTCCTCGGCGGGCCGCGCACCGTCGGCAACGACCTGGTCATGGATGTCTACGTATCCGAAGAGATGCCCAACCTCTATTGGAAAGCCATCGCCCTGGACACTTACCGGGGCGGCGGTTGGACGACAACCGTGCGGAACGACACCACACTCCACATCCCCGACGATGGCCTCCTGCCCATCGCGCCCCTCGCCTCCCGCGAAGTCGTCACCCAGACCGTGATCAACTTCCTGCCCAACTCCAGCTTCCTCTACGCCGCCCCAGAGCTGATTGGCTCCGACCGGCAAATCTACGTAGACGCGGCGCAAGACGGCGATGGCAACATGCTCATAACGGCCGTTCGCTCCCGCTACATCATGCGTCAGGGCGACCAATACCAGGTTGTCTCCAGTATCCCCCAGGCCGACATCGCCAGCCTGCGTCTGGCCCCCACCAGCTACCCCGCCTGGATCCAACAAACCTACCTGCAAGTGCCGCCAGAAATCACGCCAGAAACACTCGAACTGGCCGAACGACTGACCGCCCCCTACAACAACCCCTACGACAAAGCAACGGCCGTTCAAGACTACCTGCGCCAGGCCATCCGCTACAATGACCAGATCAACGCCCCCCCGCGTGACGTCGAACCCATCCATTACACCCTCTTCGTCAGCCGCGAAGCGTACTGCACTTACTACGCTTCCGCCATGGCCGTCATGCTCCGCGCCCAGGGCATCCCCACCCGCATCGTCAACGGCTACGTCCAGGGCGATTATGATCCACTCAGCCGCTCCTACCGCGTCCGGGCCAGTAACGCCCACACCTGGGTAGAAGTCTACTTCCCCGGCTACGGCTGGATTCAGTTCGAGCCGACCGCCAGCCTGCCCGTCCTGGTGTGGGCCGAAACCGCCGCCATGCTCGAAGGAGAAACGGCCGTTCCTCCGCCATTCAACCCGCTTCTCGACGAAGACCTTCCCCTGCTAGACACTGAAGTAGACGACTTGCTGCCCGACGTCGAGCGCGGCGCAGAAACAGACGACGCCCCTCTCGCCGCCAACGCCACCGAAGAAACCGCGGAACCCACCTGGTGGCAGCGACTTCCTCTCTGGCAAATAGCCGGCGCCACCCTCACCCTGGCCATCGCCTTCTTCCTCATGCGGCTCGCCAACGAAATGAACCGGCGCGTCGAAACCGACGTCAACCGCAGCTACACCCGGCTGGAAACCTGGGCGCACTGGCTCGGCATCCGCTTCCGATCCGCCAACACCCCCTACGAACGAGCCGACATCCTGGCAACGGCCGTTCCCGAAGGCAAAAGCGCCATCCAAAACCTCACCCAACAATTCGTCCTCCTCCGCTTTAGCCCCCAGGGCGAAAGCGCCAACACCTTTGATCCCCTCACCGAATGGCGCACCTTGCGCCCCCTCCTCTTCCGCCAGAGCATCCGGCAGCGCCTCAACACCTGGTTCGGTCGCTTCCGCCGCTCACCCAAACAAACAGCCTAGCCGCCCACACCCCCCAAGACCTGCCGGGTTTTGGGGGGTGAATCAGGTGCATTTCAATTTCCTGCGGCCGGCTGGCAAATTTAAACAAAACCCCAACCTTTCCAGCCTCCAGTCTAGATATACTATGATTAGATCGCAGATTTTCTGCGAAAGTGCTTACGTGGTGAACCAACTGACGGACGCAATAGAGTGGATACGTTAATGAGCGGCCTGCGTCAGGCGGAACATGCCGAAGGGGCGACGCCCCGGAGAACAAAATTACCATAGGAGAGAGACAAAGATGCAAACGCGAAAAATTGTGGTTTTTATGATGTTGGCGCTGGCGCTGGTGCTGGGAACGGCCGTTGTTCATGCCATCACGATTGT
>CAYONK010000059.1:0-3981 GCA_964405285.1 uncultured Ardenticatenaceae bacterium | reverse complement strand
TCCCCAACGGCCGTTTCCCTCCAATCCTTCACCTCGGTTAGCAGCAACCTGCCCGCCGTCGGGTTGGTCGGCATGTTAGCCCTGGTCATCGTCAGCTTCGGCATCGTCGTCGTCCGCCGCGAGCGCCGCGCGTAAACCGTCGTCCGTAAACCGTCGTCCGTAAACCGTAAACGGATCACGGATTACCCAATACCCTTTCTGCAAAAGGGCGGGCAGTCTACCCAGACTGCCCGCCCTTTTTTGTTCTCTCCCCGCCCCATGACATTCGTCACCCCAGCTCCCTGACATTTGCCACTTGAATGCTGGAAAAAACCGCAATGACATTTGTAAGTTTGTTTACAGTATAATACTAGGAATAAAGTACTATTAACACAAAGCGCGATTAATGCTCTTTGAATCATTGCTTCTCCGGCCCCCTGGAATCCTTTACCGTTAAATCCTGGAGAAGAATGTATAGGTAACGGATTCTTGTATTAGCCCCATTGTAACGTTCAGACCTGACAGGCTTTTCACCAAGCCTCGAAAACCTGGCAGGTTTTGAGGGGCTAAACGCGATGCCCCATCTCAATATTTAGCAAGAGAACCTTTTAACTTGTGAGGAGATAGTCAATGAAACGCTCTGTTAATTTGCCCCCCCGTACCATCTGGCCAGCGATCCTGGTTTGCTTGCTCGTTATCCTTCTGTCAACCACCACCAAACCCGTCGCAGCCCAAGAATTTGTTTTGGAATGGAATCAGTTGGGGTTTGTCAATGGCACCAGCGCTCTTCAGGAGTTTTTCGACGTTGCTGGCTCCGGCCTGAATATGACGATTGAGGTTCGCGTTTTCGATGAGAACTTCAACGATTTAGGGCTATATGTCCCAGGAACCTTGCCCGGCAATGAAAATATGCCCGAAGCTGGCAATGGCTCCTTAGGCGTTCGAGACCTCAACGCCACCGTATTCCCGAACGGGGGCTATATCCAGACCAGGATTGTCTTCTCACAAGACATTACGATCAACGACCTGTGGATGGAACCCTTTTACCATTGGGAAGATCGGGATGTCCTTAAACACGCCGCCTTGCAGGCTTTCGACAGCGAGGGCAATAGCCTTGTTCCACTAACCTGGACGACGTATGGCGGCAGCGACATGATCGTTGGCGTACATCCGGGCAACAATCAGAATTGGTGGCGGTCTGATTTCCCCGCCTCTCAAACCACTTACAGCGGGGCAGGAGATATCAACTTTGGCACGCAACGGATTCGCGAGTTGCGTTGGTATTCCTGGGGACTGGACCCGGTCGATGGGGTGACGATGCGTAATGTTCTCGGATCAACCTACATTGGCGAGTTTACCTTCTCTGTGTCTCCAACGGCCGTTACCCTGCAATCCTTTGCCCCGGCCGCCAGCCACACCCCGGTCGTCGCCCTCGTCGGCTTCCTCTCCCTGGCCCTCGTCGCCTTCGGCCTGGTCATCGTCCGCCGCGAACGCCGCAGTTGATAGTTGACAATTGACAATTGATAGTTAGAAAGGCTGGCCTTGCCAGCCTTTTTTCTTTCCCGCGTTCGCCACTGTTTGTCTCCGGCGTTATACTCACCCGCATGAACAAGCTGAGATATTTCTTGCTACTTCTCCTGGCGCTGCTGGTCGCCTGCGGGGGCGGGGCTGAGGAAACGGCCGTTCCCCTCCCGCCGCCAACACCCACCAGCGCCCCAGAACCAACGGCCGTTAGCCAAACACGCCCCAGCCGTGACTTCATCGTCATCGCCACCGACGCTCCTAACCCGCCCTTCACCGCCTTCGACGACTTCGGCAACGTCGTCGGCTTCAACGAAAGCATCATGCGCAACATCGCCGCCGAGGGCGGCTTTGAATATGAGTTTGTGATCACCCCGTACCAGGGCGTGCTGGAAAGCCTGATCAATCGCGGCAACCAGGAATTCGACGCCGTGATGCCCCCCGTGCCTATTCCCGCCTCGCCCCCGGCTGGCGTCACCTTCACCGACCCTTACCTGCAAGTCGGCCAGGTCTTGCTGGTGTTGGCCGACGAGGAAGAGATAACCGGCGTCGCCGATTTGCAGCCCGGCATGATCGTCGGCGTGGTCGGCAACAGCTATGGCGAAGTGACGGCCCGCACCGACCTGCGCCTGCCCGCCAACGACGTAATCGCCTACGACACGGCCACGCAGGCGGTCCAATCTCTCATTGATCAGAATTTGCGCGCTGTTATTCTAGACAGCTACAGCGGCGAATACTTCGCCGACACCTACCCGGAACAGCTTGCCCTGGCAGGCGGGGAAGGAGAGGCAGGGTGGATTAACGGCCGTTCCTTCGGCTTCGCCGTCGCCACCAGCAATCAGGAACTCCTGCAACGCTTAAACCAGGCCATCGCCCGCATGAAAGAGGAGCGGGTGATCGAACGGCTGATGGTCTTGCTCATCCCCGAACAGGACGACACGCCGCTCGACCCTGGCGAGCCGCGCACCGGCACGCCCGCCAGCGAAATCGTCATCGGCATCGTCGGCCGCCTGACAGAACTAGACCCCGCCATGCCGCCCGACCTGATCAACTGGGAGATTAAGCTCAATACGATGGGCGGCCTTTACCGCACCGACGCCAATAACCAGACTGTGCCCTTGCTGGCGGCCGGCCCACCGCAAATCTCCGACGATGGCCTGGCCTACACCATCCCTTTGCGCCAGGGCCTTCGCTTCCCCGATGGCCGGGAATTCACCGCCGAGGATGTGGTCTGGTCCATCAATCGCGCCCGTTTTGGCCGGGGAGGCTACCTGCTAAACAACTTCCTCAAAGATAGCGACGACGACAACTACGCCGACTCCGACGCCGTGCAAGCCCTGGACCCCTTTACTGTGCGCTTTACCTTGCAAGAGCCAACAGCCCATTTCCCCACCCTGCTGGCGACGCCCCCCTTCTTCCCCATCAGCCGCGACTGCTACGCCGAAACGGAAGACCTGACGAGTACCTGCGGCGGCATCGGCCCCTACACCATCGTCAGTTGGGACGAGGACAACATCCGCCTGAAAGCCAACCCGGAATGGCCGGGCAGCCCGCCCCCCGCCTTCGAGAACATCAAAATCCGCTTCTACGGCAGCGTGACCGAATTGCGTGTCTCGCTGCAAGAGTTTGGCTCGATTGACATGGCCTGGACCGGACTGCCTTTTACCGACTTCCTCCAACTGAGCCGGTTAGACGACAACGACGACGGCAGCCCCGACTTTCGCAGTTGGGATGGTCCGGCGATTTTTAAGAGCTATCTGATCTTTGAGCAAAGCCAACCCCCCTGGAATGTGCGCAGCATCCGCGAGGCGGCAGCCCTATCGTTGGACCGGGAAGCGTTGGCAACGGCCGTTTTTGGTGGCAGCCGTCAGGCGCTTTATAGCCCGGTCCCAGACGAGGTACCCGGCGCTATCGCCGCCCTGCCCCAGCGCGACCTGAGCCGGGCGGAGACGTTGCTGCGCCTGGAAGGGTATAACCCGGAAAACCCATTGGAGGTGACGCTGTGGTACCTGAACGACGGCCGTTACTCCCCCCAGGAAGCTGCCTACGCCGAAGCGATCAAAAACCAATTGGAAGAGACGGGTATCTTCCAGGTGACGCTAGAGGGCGCGCCCTGGGAGATTTATCGGGCGCAAATTGACGCCTGCAACTACCCCGCCTATCTGCTCGGTTGGCCCTCGCCCGGCCAGCCGGTCAACGCGCTTCACCTGAGCGCCTGGACCGACATCTTCATCACCAACACCAGCCGCACCTTCTGCTCTAATTACGAGTCGGAACGGATGGCGGAACTGGTGGCCCAGGCCCGCGCCGAATCGGATGAAGAAGCTCGTCTGGCGCTCTACGGCCAGATTCAAACCCTGTGGGCGACCGATCTGCCCACGCTAGACATCCTCCAGACGCCGCGTTACGCCATCACCCTACCCAGCGTGAACAACGTGCAGATAGACGCTCTGGGGATGCTGCATTATGAGTTGTTGATAA
>CAYONK010000058.1:0-11768 GCA_964405285.1 uncultured Ardenticatenaceae bacterium | reverse complement strand
AGCGGCCTTTTCCTGCTGCTCTCCGCCGGGGAATCGGTCGGCCCGATTTTGCTCTTTACCCTCACCGGCCTGCTCCTGGGGCTGACGCTGGCCTGGTGGCGGCCGATCCTCTTTTACCCTTTCCTGATGGCCTGGAATTTGCTGCTGCTGCGGTTGGATGAACGGCGATTACCCGAAGGACGGCCGTCGCTCATCCGCTACCATTCCGCCTTTTGGGATGAGTTGCAGCGCTTGCCGCTGACCGGGCTGGACAGCCATCTGCTGCTGCTGCACCAGTATGACCCGATGGGGGGAACGGCCGTTATGGAACGGCTCAGTTGGGGCCGGCAGCGCTGGGCGGCCCAGGCAGCCCAGATCGAACTGGACGCCCGCCAATTGGAAAGCTGCGCCGACCTGGAAGCCATCGGGGCGGCCCATCGCCGACTGGCCGCCGGAGACCTCACCGGCCCGGCCAGCGCCCTCCTCCGCAGCTTCAGCCGTATCAGCAGCGACGTGGCCGCCGCCCAACGGCAGGAAAGCGCCTACAACCAGCGGCTCGCCCTCAGCGCCGTCGAAGACCGGCTGGATGGCTTGCTGCGCGAACTGACCCGCAGCAACGAAGGCTACGCCGGACGCTTCCGCCCCGTCGCCGCCGCCTGGCGCAAACTCATCGCCGACGCCCATCACAGCCTGCTGATCGAGGCGGAACTGCGCCAGGAGATAGACAGCCCCTACATTATCGGCGTTCCCCTGACGGAGCGGCAGGAGATTTTTGTCGGCCGGGCGGAGGTGAGCGCCCGCATTGAGCAGTTGTTGCTGGACCGCCGCCAGCCGCCGCTGCTGCTCTACGGCCAGCGGCGCGTCGGCAAAACTTCGCTGCTGAATAATCTGGGGCGGCTGCTGCCCAGCACCATCATCCCCCTCTTTGTGGATTTGCAAGGCCCCGCTTCCCGCGCCGCCGACGAGGCGGGCTTCCTCTATAACCTGGCGCGGGGCATGACCCGTTCCGCCCGGCAGCGCGATCTGATTTTGCCCCCGTTGAGCCGCGAATCGCTATTAGCCGATCCTTTCTCCCAATTTGAGGAGTGGCTGGACGAGGTGGAGGCGGCCCTGGGCGACCATCTTGCCCTGCTGATGCTGGATGAGTTTGAGGTGTTGGCCGACGCCCTGGAGCAGGGGCGGTTTGATGATGGCATGATCATGGGCATGGTGCGTCATCTCATCCAGCATCGGCCGCGCTTTAAGCTGCTGCTGTCGGGGTCGCATACGCTGGATGAGTTTCAGCGCTGGTCTACCTATTTGATCAATGTGCAGGTGGTCCACATCGGCTATCTGAGCCGGGCGGAGACGGCGCAGTTGGTGGAGCGGCCGGCCGAGGGCTTTGCTCTGCGCTATGAGGCGGCGGCGGTGGAGCGGGTCTGGCGGCTGACGCGGGGGCATCCTTTCCTGGTTCAGCTCTTGTGCGCCGAGGTTGTGGCGCTGAAGAATGAGCAGCCCCCGGCGGCGCGGCGCTTGGCGAGGGTGGCGGATGTGGAAACGGCCGTTATCCCCACCCTGCAACACGGCAGCTTCTTCTTCGCCGACATCGAGCAGAATCAGGTGGACGCGGTAGGCGGGGCGGTCTTGCGCCTGATGGCGACCTACGCCGAGGGGCAGCCGACGCCCCGCGCCGCCCTGGTCGCCTACGTGCCCAGCCTGATGGCCCTGGAAGCGGCGCTGACGCGCTTGCAGCAGCGGGAACTGATTGAAGCGGCCGAGGGGGGCTATCGTTTTCAGGTGGAATTGGTGCGGCGGTGGTTTGCGGAACGGCCGTAGGGGGAAGAACTCATTACAAAGAAACAAAGGGACATAAGGGACAAAGAAAGCGAAAACCTTTGTTCCTTATGTCCCTTTGTCCCTTTGTATTAAATTCCTATTCCTGCGGAATCGCGTATAACACGCCGTTGTCGCTGCCGACGTAGACCACGCCATCATGGACGGTCGGGGAGGAGACGCCGCCGCCGGTGGTGAAACGCCAACGCTGCTGCCCGGAACGGCCGTCTACCGCGTACAAATTCTCATCCCAACTGCCAAAGTAAACCAACCCCTCGGCGATGGCCGGGGAGGAGAAGACAGTGCCGCCGGTGGTGAATTCCCAGCGCTGTTGGCCGGTGTTTGCTTCTAGCGCCAGCAGTTTGCCATCCAAAATCGCCACGTAAAGCGTGTTGTTCCAGAGTGCGGGCGAGGCGTAGACCTCGCTTGGCACGTTGACCCGCCAGCGCGGCTGCTGAGTGGTCAGGTCCAGCGCTACCAGTTCGCCGAGAAATTGGTCGGTGGAGAGGGTCAGGTAGACTACCTTATCGCCCACAACCGGCCCGGCGGAGAAGCTCTTGCCGGGGTTCTCGAAGGTCCAGGCGGGGGCGCCGTTGATGGCTTGAACGGCCGTTAACACCCCCTCCCCATTGCCCACCAACAGCAAATCCCCGGCGATGGCCGCCTCAAACGGAATCGGGCTGCCCGTCTCCACGTGCCACGCTTCCTGCCCGGTGTGGACGTTGACGGCGTAGACGTTGCCATCTTCGCTGCCGACGTAGGCAAAGCCGTTAGCCACTGCCGGAGAGGCGGTGATGCTGCCCCGCGTGGCAAAGCGCCACACCTCTGCCCCGGTTTGCCTATCCAGCGCGTACAAGTTGCCATCCAACCCGCCGAAAAAGACGAGATTGCCAGAGATGGCCGGGGACGCGACGATGGGTTCGCCCAGGGCAAAGCGCCACTTTTCCTGACCGGTCATTGCGTCGGCGGCGTAGAAGTTGCCATCATAGCTGCCAAAATAGACCACGCCCTCGACGATGGCCGGGGCGGTGAAGACCCATTCGCCCGTCTGGAACTGCCAGCGGGGTAGGGCCGGGCTGCTGACGCCCTTGCCGCTGAAAACGCCAGTGCGCTGCAAATTGGCGCTGAAAAAGGCTTCCGGCCCTGTCGCCTGCGGCGCGCCGTCGCGGTTGCGGCCGCAAGCCGCCAGCGTAAGAATGGTGAGGAATGCGAGGATATATTTTGACATAATATGATTTGTACCCCGTAATCCGTAATCCGTAATCCGTAATCTGTAATCCGTTTCGGAACACGGAACACGGAGGAACACGGTTCACGGAATACGGCTCACGTTCAACGCCTGTTGCAAATCGGTCAGCAAATCATCTACGTGTTCAAGGCCGACGGAGAGGCGCACCAGGCCGGGGTCCACTGCCAGGGCGGATTCGGCGACAGAGGCGTGGGTCATGGCAGCCGGCAGTTCGATGAGCGATTCGATGCCGCCCAACGATTCGGCCAGGATGAAGATTTGCGTGCTTTCCACCACCCGGCGCGCTTCTGCCTCCCCGCCCCGCAGGACGAAGGAGACCATGCCCCCGCCGGAGCGCATCTGGCGACGCGCCAGGTCAACCTGGGGATGGGTGGGGTGGAAGGGGTAGAGGACGTAGGCCACTTTGGGGTGGTGGGCCAGAAAATCGGCGATCACGGCCGCATTGTCTGCCTGACGGTCCAGGCGCACGGGCAGGGTTTTGATGCCGCGCAGAACGAGGAAGCTGTCCATCGGCCCCGGCACCGCGCCAACGGCGTTTTGCAGGAAGGCGAGCCGTTCGCGCAGTTCCGGGTTAGCCCCGATGACTGCCCCGCCGACTACGTCGGAGTGGCCGCCCAGGTATTTGGTGGTGGAATGGATGACGAGGTCGGCGCCGAGGGATAACGGCCGTTGTAAATAAGGCGTCGCAAACGTGTTATCCACAGCCAGCAGGGGCGGGTTGGCCTGGCCCTGAGCGATTTCGGCGATGGCCGCGATGTCGCTCACCCGCAGCAGCGGATTGGTCGGCGTCTCCAGCCAGATCAGGCGCGTATTGGGGCGTAGATTGGCCCGCACCTGCTCCAGATCGGCCGTGTCCACGTAGGTAAATTCGAGACCGTACGGGCGGAAAACGCGGTCAAACAGGCGGAACGTGCCGCCGTACACGTCATTCCCGGCCAAAATATGGTCGCCGGGGGCGCACAACCGCAGCACATTATCCGTCGCCGCCAGACCGGAGGCGTACGCCAGGCCAAACTGCCCGCCCTCCAATTCGGCCAGACAGGTTTCCAGCGCCGTCCGCGTGGGATTGCCGGTGCGCGAATACTCGTAGCCGCGATGTTTGCCGACGCCATCTTGTTTATAAGTGGAGGTCTGGTAGATGGGCGTCATCACCGCCCCGGTCGTAGGGTCCGGTTCTTGCCCGGCGTGGATAGCTTTTGTCTCAAATCTCATCGGCGATACTCCTTTTTTGTCTAACGACCAACCGCAGAAAAGCGCAGCGTGAGCGGAAGACCGATCATTTACGACAGGCGGAAGGTTCCGCAGCCATATTGCGTTTGCCGCCCAATGTGGAGGATGGAGGCCAGTTCCAGGTGGGGCAGCAGCGCGGGCGGGATGGCGTTGCAGGTTTGCCGCCCCCAGACCAACCCCGGCCACCCTTTTGGCGGGGGTTTGATTTGATTGGTTTTCGACCCGCCAACTTCTTCGGCCAGGGAGAGGGCTTGGGCAACGGCCGTTTCCCCCCCATCTCTCTCCCGCCATCCCGGAGTCACCTGGTCCAGCCGCACCGCCAATGCCAGCAGCAAGTCGGCCGGCGTTGGCGCGTTCTCTTTAGCCTGCTGGTTCTGTGACTTGCTCCTTCCCCGCTGCGGTCGCCGCGCCAATGGTTCATAGGGCGTCAGCCAATCCAGCCGGGTGGCGGAGATACCCATCTCCTGGCCGAAGGTCAGCCCATCGGCCCATTGGTTGGGGGTGGGGCGGTAAGTGAAATCTAAACGGCCGTCTTCGGCCACCGTCTCCCACTGCCGCCCCCGCGCCATATACACCCCCTGCATCTGAAACCGCCCCCAGAGGGAGCGCGGCCGTTTCCAGCGCCCATCCGCCTGAAGCCCCGCCTGCTCCAGACTGGGCAGGATCAGCTCCAAAAACAGCTCATGTGAGGCGCTTTCGCCGAATAATTTCAGTTCGCACAGCACCAGTTCATCCTGCCCGTAGGATTTCTTGGCGGTGTAAGGCAGCCAGGCGATGTCCAGCGGCCAATCTACCTCCGGCGGGGTCAGCGGCCAGCGCGTTTTTTGCTGGTTGCGCCGGCCGGGGATGGGGTTCGTCTCCTCCCAGGCCGTTTGCATTTTGCGCCACTGCTTCACCCGGCCGGTCGGCAGCCGCTCAGTGATCAGCGTCCCCAGGACATAGGCCATTTCCACCGGCAGGCAAGGTGGCAGCACGACCAGTGGCTGGTTGACGCGCAGCACCAACAAGTAGCGCAGCAGGTTGATGGTGTCAGGAGGGATGAGGAGCATGGTTGGATGGGTTGGTTGATTGGTGGTCTAACAAACTAACCAACCTCCTGATTCTGCCAGGAGAAATCTACATAGACATAACGCAGCAATTCGTAGAATAGACGCACCTGCTCTTTGGACCATTGGCGCACCTGCCAGGCGTGGAGCATGTCGCGGGTTTCCTGGCCCAACATGCCCAGGAAACGACCCCAATAAAACTGCTCCTGATTCAGGTCGTCTGTGGTCAGCAGGTCGCGCAGGATGTTTTGCTCGCGGGGATGGAGCATTTGCCGGAAAACAGTCGCCATCTCCAACATGCCCAGGAATTCGGCCGCGCCAAACGTCAGCAAGCCTTCTTGCTCCAGGGTGTAATGGTTCATCACCTGGTAAGGAGCGGCGTAAAAGCGGATGCGCAGCTTATCTTGTCCGGAGACATTTTCCCGGTGCATCACGCGGCAGAGCAGATCGTTCATGCTCAGGTTTTGGCTGTAGCTGGTAGTGGGGAAGATTTGCAGCAGGCCGGTGAGCGACCCGCCATCGTAAAGCAGCAGATCATGCAGCCAGCTTTGTAAATCGTGCCGGATAATGAGTTTGAGGAAGCGGCGTTCGTCGGCGAGGTAATGGCCGCTGCCGTCTGGGGCGATAACGGCCGTTTCCCCCCCTCTCAACCCACGCGGCAACCGGTTCACATAGCCCCACACCAGCACCACCCGCTGCGTGGCTGCTTTGTACGGCTTGCGCTTATTCAGAATGGTCCGGCAGGCGGCGCAATAAGCGTCGTTTGGCAGGCGGCTGTAGATGAAACAGCGTTCACACGGCCCATCCAACGCCGACAGCGGCGCGCCTAAGGCCAAATCAGCCAGCGCCTCCGGCTGTTTGGCGATGACGTGCAGCGTAGCCAGCAGTTCCGCGCCGGTGGCCGCCCGCCGCAGCCAATCAGAGTAACTCAGCATTCAAGCCCTGGCGCAGCGCCTTGTGGTGCTGAACGACCTCGGTTGTCTGCCATTGCGCTGGATCGAAGGGCACGCGCCCACCATCGGCTGCCTCCCGGCCGTAACGCGCCGCCCAATCAATCAGAAAGCTCTCTGGCAAGATGCGCAGCCGGGCGCTGCCAAAGCCCAGGTAACGCCCCTTGCCGATTTTGTGCGCCAGGTCATTCTCTAGTTGAATGCACCAGACCAGCCGCGCCAATTCGTCCTCTTCCAGATTCCAGAAGCGCACGGTGAAGCGCCCCTTGCTGCCGGGCAGCGCCGCCCGCAGATAGCTCGCCTGGGCCACGTCCGGCTCAAAGTCCGAAATTTGTTGCACGATGGGGGCCAACGGCCGGTTCTGGAACAGTCGCCACGTTTTCGCCACCTGCATCATCGTTGCGCCGCCGCTGCCCCGCTCTTGCCATTCGCCATTGCTGAAGGTCCAACGGCCGTAGGGGTAGGGGGCTTTGAACCAGGCCATCTCTGGCGTGTCGAGCGGGGCGAAGCCGATGGAAAGGCGGCTCATCAACGCCTGATTTTGCCCTTTGCCCACCCAACCGAAGAGGCCATCCACCGGATTCAGCCGGGCTAAATCGGGGCTGTCTTTGCTGGAATCGCTGGCGATGGCGTAGATGTGGCGCAGCATCCCGCGCAGGCTCTTGCTGGGGAAGGCGTAGACGCGCTCCGCGCCGCGCAGGGCCGCTTCGCCGGGAGACATGGAGAAGAAGTCCCAGCCGTTTACCGGGCCGTCGGGCAGTTGGGCGCGGAAGGAGGGTTCGCCGCTTTCCTGAATGTGGATGGGGGTCAGCGCCTCGATTTCCACTTCCAATCGGCCGGAATAGCCGCCAAAGGCGCGATGGGAGACAAAACCGGCGTCTACGCGGAACGGCCGTTTACTCACTTCCCGATTTTGTCGCGCCAACGGTTCCACCGTTTGCAGAATGCCGCCCGCCTCGGCCCCGCTCAGGCGGAGTTCATGCCATAGACCGGCGTTTTGCAGCGACAGCCCTTTGAACAGCCAGCGCCCCACATCTTCCGGGTTGCCGGTGCGCCAGGCGATCTCCGCCATCTCCGCTTCCACCCAGCCCAGGCCACTGCTCTTTTCGCCGCCGATGGGCATATCGCCCATCTGGAAGTCGGCCAACAGATGGGCCAGCAGGGAGAGAGCGTCCACGTCGAACTCGTCAATGTCTTGCAGGTCCAACGTCAGGCTAAATTTCAGATCGCGGCCGTAGGCGTACAGATAATCGCTCTTGGCCGATTCGATAGGTTGGCCGGTGTTCGGATTCATCTTCACGGCGTCCATCGAACACCAGACTTGCGCCGGGTTGTCCGGGTGGACCAGATAGGCGTCGGAGAAGAAGATGAGGCCGACCTGCCCCTGACGACCGAACAGTCGCGCCAGGATGTCGTCGGTTTTGCGCCCTTCGCCCCATAGGGTTTTGAGGACTTGGGAAGCCCGTTTGCGGAACGCCCCTTTGATGGTGCTGCCCGGCACGTAGACCTCCCAATTGTCGCCGCTCTGCCCTGGCTTCCAGGTGAGCATCCGCATGAAGATGGTGTCGTAGGGCTTGCCATACTTGCGCGAAATTTCCTGGTTGTTCCGGCCGCCGCGCCGGAAATCTATGTGATGCGGTTGGGCCAATTCCTGGCGGGTGCGGGTGCGGTACGCCTGCAAGAAGGCGATCATATTGCGGTCGTTGGTGATGCTTTTGCGTAAATTTTGCCCATGGGTGATGTGGTTGAAGCGCACCCGGTTGTGGCTGTCCAGAAATTCGCGCCAGGCGAAGATGGAGACGCCTTCGGGCGCTTTGTCCCGATTGCGCCATTGGCTTTCGTTGATTTTGCCGCTGAGCAGCATTTGTTTGATGTCCAGGTGCTGCTGCCGGTTGGCGATTTCCGCGTCTACCCAGGCGTCGCTTTGCAGCAGTTCGATTTGCTTGTCTACCTGCTCGGAGAAGCGGGCCAGGGCGGGTTGGTAGGCGGTTTTCAGGGTTGCGGTCAGCGCCGCTTCGTCGCCGATTTGGGCGGCCAGGGTGTCGGAAAGTCCGGCGTCCAGGTCGAGGGCGTCGGCGATTTGCTGCCACGCATCGGGGTTGAAGGCGTAGCCGCTGGTGGCGCTCCGTTCGAGCAGTTTGACGACGCGGCCGGCCATGTTGGGCTTTTCGGCCATCGCTGCGTTAATGGCGGCCTCGGCGGCCGCTTCGCTGGCGAAGGGGGTTTTGCTGAGGGGGAGCAGGTTGTCCACCAGCTTTTTGGAGAGGGCGTATTTGCCTTTGCCCAATTTGGTGACGCTGGCTTCGGGCAGGGCCCAGCTTTCGATTTTGCCTTCGGACTGTTCTTGGAGGTAAACGGCCGTTATCCGGGGCAAATAGTTCGCCAGCTTATTCTTCCAATCGGCCGGGCTGAGGATGGGGCCGCTGAGGACCATTTGCAGCCGTTCGCTGAGGAAGGGCGGGATGTCGCGCAGCGCCCCAACCAGCGCCTTGCCCTCGACGGCGGCGAAGGAGGGGGTGTCGGGGTCTACCTTGCCCCAATTCCAGCCGACCAACACCGGATTCGTGGCGTCGAAGGTGAGGGTGAGGCGGAGGTGGTTGGCTTTGGGATTGACCGGCGGGGTGAATTGGGGTTCGGGCAGGCTTTGCTCTAGCTCCAGGCGAAGGCGGCCCAGCCCTTTGCTTTTACCGGCGCCGAACCAGAAACGGCCGTTGACCAATTCCTCCAACAAATAATAAAGCCGCGCCTGATGGTCTTCTTTCTTGAGTACGCCGTCGTTGACGGTCAGTTTCAGGTCAAAGACGGAATTACGCAGCACCGTCTCCATTTTGTAGTTGGCGTTCGCCTCGGCCGCCCAGCGGTCCTCGTCGAGCTTGATCCCCATGCGCAGGTCGAAGAAATGGTCTTCCGGGTAGCTCTCCCGGTTCAACTGGCAGTTGACTCGCTCAATCAATCCCCTGGGCATTGGCTCATTGTAGAGGCGCAGCCAGAGGCGGTTGAGCAGGCCGATGTTTCGCCCATTGTTCGATTCGCCGATGAAGGCGTCCATCAGCGATTGGGCCGTCCCGGCAATTTCACCGGCCAACGAGACCAGACGCTCCCGGCCGTCGCCATCGCGGGTGAAGAGGGTTTTGCGGGCGTTGCCGCGATAAATGGGGGATTCTGCGTATAGTTTGCCACTGATGTTCATGCTTTTCTCCTGGTGCAGGGAGTTCTGGAATCGGGTTGGTTTGCTGATTCATCACCAATTGGTAAATCAGGCCATTGCTGTGTGACCCTCTTTTGCAAGATCGAGGCAATTGTGCCCTATTTGCAGTGAAAACACAACATAAGGTAAACGGCCGTTAAATCCCCTGGGCAATGTAATCCAGCACGTCAATCTTCGTCAGGATGCCGACCGGCTCGTCCTGCTCGACCACCAGCACCACCTGCCCCTCCATGATCATCGGCAGCACGCTCTCGATGGGCGTATCTACCTGGTAGATGGTTTGCACTGGCGCGACGACGGCGCTGATGGTTTCGTCCGGCGGATGGGTTCTGTTGTCCAGCAGATGCTTCAATAAATTGATTTCCGTCACGACGCCGCCCAATTTCCCATCAGGATAGAGAACCGGCATTTGCGAGATGTCGTGCTGCTTCATTTGGGCGATGACGTCGGTAATCCGGTCAGTGACGCGAGCGGTGATCAAGCCCTGGATCGGCTTCGTGGTCAAAATATCGCCCAGGGATGAGTCGCTCCATTCCGTTGAGAGGAAGCCGTTTTCCCGCGCCCATTGGTCATCGTAGAATTTGGAGAGGTAGCGCGAGCCGGAATCGGGCAGAATGACCACGACCAGGTCGTCGGGGGTCAGGGTTTGGGCGTAGCGCACGGCTGCGGCGATGGCCGCCCCGGATGAGCCACCGGCGAAGATGCCTTCTTCTTTAACCAAGCGACGCGCCCAGAGGAAAGATTCTTTGTCATTCACGCGAATGACGTTGTCCAGGACGGATAGATCGAGGGTGGAAGGCAGGAAATCTTCGCCGATGCCTTCGACTTTGTAGCTGTGGGCCTGCACGTCGTCGGGCAGGCCGCCGCGCTGCCAGGTTTCCAAAAGTAGCGAGCCGACGACGTCTATGCCGATCATGCGAATGGCCGGGTTTTGCTCTTTAAGGTATTGGCCGGCGCCGGTGATGGTGCCGCCCGTGCCCATCCCGGCCAGGACATCGGTGACGCGGCCATCGGTTTGCTCCCAGATTTCTGGGCCGGTGGTTTGGTAATGGCTGCGCGGGTTTTCCGGGTTGTGGTATTGGTTGGCCAGGATGGCGTTGGGCGTCTCGGCGACGAGCCGGTCGGCGACGCTGTAGTAGGAGCGGGGGTCATCGGGTTCAACGGCCGTTGGCGTAATCACCACCTTCGCCCCAAACGCCCGCAACAACTGGATTTTCTCCTGGCTCATCTTGTCTGGCATGACGAAGATGGTCTTGTAGCCCTTTTGGGCGCTGACCATCGCCAGCCCCAGACCGGTGTTGCCCGACGTGGCCTCGACGATGGTGCCGCCTGGTTTCAAACGGCCGTTGCGCTCCGCCTCCTCAATGATATTCAAGGCAATCCGGTCTTTCACCGAACCGCATGGATTGAAAAACTCGATCTTGGCATAAATCGGGCAGGGCAGCCCGCGCCCGATCCGCGCCAGGCGGACCAACGGCGTCTTGCCGACCGTTTGCAAGATGTCATCGTAGACGCGCAAATTATCAGAGGGTGGGAGGGGTTGGGAATTCATTCATTATCTCCAGAATGCGGCACGGCTTGTCTCTCTTCGGCAATGCCAGGTCTTGTTGAGCCAGTTGCCAATGATAGCTTCATTGGCAACTGGCTGCTGGCTCCCCCTCGCTACACCTGTAAGAAGCTACTCTTGTAAGAAATTCCGCAAAACCGTGTGCAGAATGCCGCCGTTGCGATAGTAGTCTACTTCGACTGGCGTATCCACGCGGCAGGTCGTCTCGAAGGTGATGACTGTGCCATCGCCCTTTTCGGCGCGGACCTGGATGGTCTGGCCGGGGCGCAGTTCATCCGTCAGGTTGAGGGTAGAGAAGCTTTCCGTGCCATCCAGCCCCAACGAGGCGGCGTTTTCGCCCGGCTTGTACTGCAAGGGCAGCACCCCCATACCCACCAGATTGCTGCGGTGGATGCGCTCATAGCTCTCGGCGATGACCATTTTCACGCCAAGCAGATAGACGCCCTTCGCCGCCCAATCGCGCGAGCTGCCCATGCCATAATCCTTGCCAGACAGCACCACCAGCGGCGTCCCGGCCGCCTGATATTGCATGGAGGCTTCGTAGATTGAGGTCACTTCGCCGGTGGGCAGGTAGGTGGTCCAGCCGCCTTCCGTGCCGGGAGCCATGTGGTTGCGCAGGCGGATGTTGGCGAAGGTGCCGCGGGTCATCACCCGGTCGTTGCCGCGCCGCGAGCCGTAGGTGTTGAACTCCAGCGGCTCCACGCCATTTTCCCGCAGGTAGTTGGCG
>CAYONK010000057.1:0-11797 GCA_964405285.1 uncultured Ardenticatenaceae bacterium | reverse complement strand
GGCTTGTCAGGGAAACGGCCGTATGCTATAATGCTGCCACTCTCAGACGCCAGATATAGGGAAATAGCAGTAACGACCCCCCATATCTGGCGCAATTCTTGAGTTTTTGCCCTTTCAGCACATACCTGGACGCTGAAACCGCTTAAGGAACTTTTACCGTGAAATGCCCCTACTGTAACCACCATAGAACTCGCGTCATAGATACCAATCATGACGGCCGTGGTGGCACGCGGCGGCGGCGGGTCTGCGATCACTGCGACCAACGCTTCAGTTCCTACGAACGGCCGATCCTCGCAACCCCCCTGCTCGTCAAGCGGGACGGGACGCGGGAAGAATTTTCGCGCGACAAGGTGTTAGCCGGTATCCGGGTGGCCTGCGCCAAACGGCCGGTTGCCGCCGCCGACATCGAAAACCTGGCCGGGGAAGTAGAAGCCGAATTGCAACAAATGGGGCGGTCCGAAGTAGACAGCCGCCTCGTGGGCGACAAAATCATCCAGAAACTCAAAGCGTTGGATGAAGTCGCTTACATTCGTTACGCCATCGTCTATCTGGGTCTCCAGGACCTGGAATCCATTCGCACAGAAATTGATCGTCTCTTACAGACGAAGTAGCGCAACCTGACTCTTATTGAGTTTGTTTGGCTACTTAGGTCTGTTTTGTTTGTTGTCCTATACCAACAAAATTTTGGAAGGAGCGTATTCATGTCTGAAAAATCGGGAGTAACAGTTCATACGGTAGTAGACGAACGGCCGAAAAACGGCAACGGCAATGGGAATGGCAGCAAAACGTTAGATGGGAACAGCCCCTACTTCAGAGTGGCCGTACCCAAGCAGATTGTGAAGCGCGACGGCCGGATCGTGCCCTTTGACGCCGGCCGCATTCAGGCCGCCCTGGAGCGCTGTTTTTCCAGTCTGGCCAATCCGCCGAAAACCTCGGTAGAACATCTGACCCAACAAGTCGTCAACGTCGTCGCCGCCAAGTATGACCTGCCCACCGTTGAAGGCGTGCAAGATATTGTGGAGATGGCCCTGCAAGCGGCCGGGGAGTACGACGCCGCCAAGCATTACATCCTCTACCGCGCCGAACACGCCAAAATGCGCGTCAGCCGCCCCATCCCGGAAGAAATTCGCCGCGCCTTCGCCGAATCAGACAAATACTTCCCCACCCAACTGCAAAAATTCCAGTTCTACGACAAATACTCCCGCTTTAACTACGAACTCGGCCGGCGCGAAACCTGGATCGAGACGGTGGACCGCGCCGTAGACTTCTTAAAAGAATTGTCCGACTACCGTCTCCCGGCCGAAACCTACAGCCGCATCCGCCAGGGTATCCTGGAAATGAAGGTCATGCCCTCCATGCGCCTGTTGGCGATGGCCGGGCCGGCCGCCCGGCGCAACAACATCGCCCTCTACAACTGCTCCTACATGCCGGTGGACAGCCTTGATTCCTTCGTCGAAGCGTTGATCATCTCCATGAGCGGCTGCGGCGTTGGTTTTTCCGTCGAGCGGCAGTACGTGGAGCAGTTCCCGCGCATCGCCCGGCAGAAGGGCAACCCACCCAAGACCTTCGTCATCCCCGATTCGTCGGAAGGGTGGGCGGAAGCGGTGCGCGTTGGCCTGACCGCCTGGTTTAACGGCGATGATGTGCAGTTTGATTATTCATTGGTGCGGCCGGTCGGCGCGCCGCTGCGGGTGAAGGGTGGCCGGGCTTCCGGGCCGGAACCGCTGCGCAAGATGTTAGACTTTGCCCGCAGCCGAATTTTGGCGCGGCAGGGTGGTTTCTTGCGGCCGTTGGACGCCCACGACATGATGTGCGCGGTGGGAGATGCGGCCGTCTCTGGCGGTGTGCGCCGCACGGCGATGATCTCGTTGTTTGACTATGACGATTTGGAGATGCGCCATTGTAAAGATGGCGACTTCTGGCGCAACAACAGCCAGCGCTGGAACGCGAATAACTCGGCCGTCTGGCCGGAGCGAGAGCTGACGCAGGCGGAAGTGACCCGCTTTGTGTTGGACATGGTGGAGTCGGGTCGGGGTGAGCCGGGGATTTTCAACCGGAAGGCGGCGGTGGAGCAACGGCCGGCGCGGCGACGGCCGGCCGCCTTCGGCACAAATCCATGCGGTGAAATTTTGTTGCGGCCGTACCAATTCTGTAACCTGACGAGCGCCGTCGCTCGCGCCAGCGATGACGCGGAGAGCCTGCGGGAGAAGGTGGAGCTGGCGACGATCATCGGCACGATTCAATCTATGGCGACTTATTTCCCCGGTTTGCGGCCACAGTGGCAGGAGAATTGCGCTGAGGAGCGGCTCTTGGGGGTGGACCTGAATGGGCAGATGGACAGCCCGGCGGCGCAGGATCCGGAGATTCAGCGGATGTTGCAGGAAACGGCCGTTACCACCAATCAAACCTACGCCACCATGCTCGGCATCAACCAGTCAGCCGCCATCACCTGCGTCAAGCCCTCCGGCAACTCCTCGCAGCTGCTCAACTCCTCCTCCGGGCTGCACGCCCGTTGGGCCGACTATTACATCCGCAACGTGCGCGTCAGCGCCCACTCCCCCGTCTGCAAAGTGCTGCAAGACGCGGGCGTGCCGATGGACCCGGAAAACGGCCAGACCCGCGACGACGCCAATACCTGGGTGGTCCACTTCCCGGTCAGAGCGCCAGAAGGGGCCGTCACTCGCAACGAGAGAACTGCGCTAGAACAATGCGAATTCTGGCTGCAAAACAAACTAAACTATACGGAGCATAATCCCAGCGTTACCATCACCTACCAACCCGACGAAGTCCTGGACATCATCCATTGGATCTGGCAGTATCAGGACAAAGTCGGCGGCATGGCCTTTCTGCCCGCCTTCGACGCCCAATACGATCAGATGCCTTACGTAGAGATTAATCAGGAAGAGTACGAGCAGCTGGCAGCGAAATTTCCTGAGATTGATTTCTCTAAAATCTACCGGTATGAAGAGCGAGATCTTACAACTGCTGCCCAAGAATTCGCCTGCCTATCCGGGCAATGTGACATCTAATGGGAAATCAGTAACAAAAGTTGTAAGATTGGTGTATTATGCTCCTTGTTGGCTTGACTTAACTATCTGGATTAGGCATAATAAATCGCAGTACAGTCAATCTATAGCAATGCTAGTCTAAACCAATTGATCAACAGTAAGGAGACAGGGAGATGAAATCAACCCAACCAAAGCAAACGCATTTAAATGCACCCAAAGTAGACAAACAAGCTTATGAAGCTCCCACTGTCATTTATGAGGGGACCATCACAACTAGAGCGGGGTCGCCTCTTGGTGGCGGTGGCGAAAGCGTTGTTGACCCAGCAGATCTCTTCGGTAAATAATCACAACCGTCCAAGCCATGGTTTAGATCGGCATTCGGTATAAACAACTGATACAACAAGAGACTGTGCCTTCTAAAAGACGCAGTCTTTTATTTTATTAGACTCGAACCCTCAAGCAGGGGCAGGTTTGAAACCTGCCCCTGCGCAACTGAAGTGCCATTTCTCCAGACTTGGACGCCTGGAAATGTCAGGGGAGTGTGCCGGGGCTGGGGAAGGGCCATTCCCGGAAATCTATCGCGCAATTGCCGGTATCGCGCCAGTAGGGGACTCGCTCCAGGCTGGCGTTGAGTAGCGTGACCAAAGGACAAGCAACCACGCCAGGGTAGCTGCCGGAGCCGTAAACCACCACGTCTATCACCCGATCTTGTGGATCGCGCAAGAGGACTTCATCACCGGCGTTCCCTAGCTGCAAGAAGGTGGCCGGGTCTCCCCAGGTGGGATCGTCAATGAGGTCGGCAACGGCCGTTGTCGAGTCCAATATCTCAAAATCCGGGAAAAAGCCGAATTGCTCGAAGAAGTGCAGTCCGCTGGTCGCAATCACCAGCGTCCGCCCACTGCCGAGGATCGTGCCCGGCGGAAAGCGGCGCACATCTTCAAAATCCTCTCGATTGACCGCATCCCCGATGCTGTAACCACTTAAATCCCAGGCGAAGGGCGTCGGGTTCACCAACTCAATGAACTCGGCCAGGTCTGGGCCGGGCGGATCGTATAGGATTTCACTGATGAGGATGTGGTCAGCCGGGCCGAGGTAGTTGTTGAAGAGAATCGGCGCATACAGCCGGTAGGGCCAGTCGCGGGTGAACATCTCCGCCAGGAATTGGTAGACAGCATCGGATTGGACCTGCACAGCCAGTTCCCGATTGTCTTTATGCGATTGTTCGGAGCCGTTGAGGCTGCCGATGTGGGCGTAACCCCGGCCGTTTAGCTGCACCAGGACCATTTTGTTATGGATACCGAGTCCGGTGGGGTTGCCCAGGGCGCAATCCAGGCGGAGCTTCTCGGTGCGGGCGATGGTGTTGATATAAGCGCAGGTGGCGTAGTTGCTGTTTCGGTCGCGGCTGTCGTCGAAGTAGGCGTCGAGCAGTAGGCGGACGGTCGCGCCGCGCCGGGCGGCGGCCAGGTAGGCTGCCAGGCGGGGGTTGGGGTCGGTTTCCGGGGTGGCGGAGGCGGTTGGTCCCCAAAACGGCCGTTCATACAACTGCTGCACCAAGACCACATCGCCTGCCCCGGCCCGGTTGATCAGCCCCAACAACCCATCCGCGTCGCGCAGGCTGTTCTCCGGCGATTGGATGATCTCCAGAGGAAAGAGGCCGGAGATGGCGAGCGGTTCCGGGAAGCGGATTGGGTAGGTGATGCCGCCGCTGGCCGTGACCGGCGTGAAGCCGGGCGCTGGCAGGCCATACCGTTCGTGGCCGGCCTGCCAGCGGAAGATGTCCTGATGGGCCAGATCAAAATCGGCCGCCCAGACGCGCTGCAAGTGGGCTACCAGGCCGGGCGCGTCGCTGAAGAGCAGGACGCCGCGCCGCCCCCAGGTTCCGTCGCTTTTGTCGTCGTCGGGCAGGCTGTTGGGGGAGAGGTTTTGGCTGCTGACGACGGCTAAACGGCCGTCTACAATCATAAACTTCGCGTGCAAATAGCCGTAGCGGTCGTATATTCGGGCGGCCGGGTCGTTGATCATGAACCAGCATTCGCCCCCGGATAGTTCCAATTGCCAGCAGATGTATTTCTCCTGGTCGGTCAGGCCGCCGGCCGGACCGCCTTCCAATAATAGGGTGACGGCGACGCCGCGCCCGGCGGCGGCAGCCAACGCCTGACCAATTGGCACGCTCTCGATGGTGAGGGTCTCGATCCGGATGCTTTCTTCCGCCCGGTTGATCGTGGCGATGAGGGTTTCGTAGGCGTGGTCGGGGGCGATGGCAATGGTGAGAACGGCCGTTTCCGTCACCCGCGCCGTGAAGAAAAACTCGTCCAAATCCCAGCCGGGGAAGCGCACTTTGCGGCCGTTGATCGGGTCGGCGATCTGCTGCGCCCAGTCGGCGGCGCTGTCCGTATCGAAAACAGGCAAGCCGGTCTGCTGATCGCGCATTCGGTAGAGGATCTGGCCGGTTTGGGCGAAGTTGCTGCCAGTGTAAGGCTGCACGGCCGGGCCAGTCCAGCCGGGCTGGTTGATATTGCCCGCTTTGTAAACCAGGGCGTCCAGCAGATGCCCGGCGGCGTGGCGGAGCAGCACTTCGTCGCCGTTGTCGGCGAAGCCGGGCCAGGGGCCAATCAGGGCGGGGACGGCTGACGCGCCGGGGGTGCGGGCCAGATCGGGCGGGTGGCCGAATTGGCGCTGGAAGGCGGCGGCGTCGTTGGCCAGCCAGATGGCGGCGTAGGCGGGGATGAGGGTGTTGGCGGGGAGAACGGCCGTTGCCTGACCATCGCTCAACCGCCAGCCGCCCACGTCTACCGTCTGGGCGCTGACGTTACGTAGGGCGACTGCCTCGTCCAACGCGCCCTCGTAGCCGTGATAGTGGACGGCTTCGATGAGGATTTGACGGTTTTGCAGGTGGGTAACGGCCGTTGCCCCATTATTCGCCAGAGTCGTTTCCGTGTAGCTGGTGCTGGCCCAGATGGTGTTGCTGATGGAGCCGGTCGCCGAGAGGGAGAGGGTGGCGGTCAGGATAAATTGCCGGTCGGCGGCCGGCGGAAGATCGCCCAACTGCCAGACCAACGTCTGCGGGTCTGGCTGGCTGAGGGGGTAGCCGCTGTTGTCGGCGACGTAGGTCAGGCTGAGGGGCAGGCTGTCCGTCAGGATGGTCTGGGTGGCGGTCATCTCGCCCAGGTTTTGCAGGCGGATGGTGTAGCGGATGGGGTCTTCAGGGTTTACCAGGGGCGGGCCGCTTTTGCTGACGGACAGGTCGGCCAGGGGAGGCGGTTCGCAAGAGGCAAATGGTGTCCCGTCCACTCGTGTACCAGGGGAGTAGAGTGACTCTGGATTGCCAGCGGCGATGGTGTGACGGATGAGCGGGTTGCCGGTGATGTCTGGGTGGCGGGTGAGGGATTGGTCTTGTCCTCCTTCGCTGCCATAGGTGTAGGCGGTAACTGCCGTTCCCGTCAAATCTTTGACTGTCACCGTGTCGCCTCCGTTATTCAGGGCTAGGCTACCAGTCGTTTGCACAATAGCGCCGCCAAAAGCGCCAGTCGGGTTGCCCCCGCCAAAGACGACTACGGCGCAGCCGGGCGGTAGCACCGTGCCGGAGGGGAAAGTGTGACGGAGGCCAATTGCGTCGTGTAATCTCCAGCCGCTAATGTCCAGCAATGCGCCGCTGGTGTTGATTAGTTCGATAAATTCGTCATCGTCGGAGCTGATAGCGCCGTCGCCATTGGCGTCACCATCTATCGGATGGGGATCGGCGTGAATTTCGTTGATGATGATGGGTGGGGAAGAAGAGGTGGTGGGGGCGGCAACGGCCGTTTCCCTCCCCCATCCCCCCATCACCAACAGTAAAGCAACCGGCACAGTCAAAACCAATACCAACCAACCCATACGCTGCCACATAATGCCCTCCTCACTGGCTGACTTCGCGCCATACGATACAAAATAGACGCCAAAATACACTGTATGCTGTTGTTTCTATTCTCTGGTTTTTTCGACTGCCGACCTGGCAGGCGGAACGGGCATGTTATAGACGAAAAACGGCCGTTTTACAAGAAATTCAAACTTTGTGGCGCAAATCCGCTACAATTAGGCGCGAAGAACCCCAACGAGACACAAAGGCAACCTGATGAACCGAGAACTGCAAGAAAAACTGAGCAACAACATCCACCTGCTTGGCGACCGGCTGGGCCAGGTTATCCGGCGGCAGGCGGGCATTGAGATATTCGATCTGGTAGAGCGCATCCGCGCCCTCACCAAAGCGCGGCGCGCCGACAACGACGAGCGCATCGGCGCGCACATGCAACAGCTCATCAACCAGATGACCCCGGCCGAAATCGAACAAGTCGCCCGCAGCTTCACCCTCTACTTCGAGCTGATCAACCTGGCCGAAGAGCAGCACCGCGTCCGCGTGCTGCGCGACCGTGAGCGCCAGGCCCACCCCCGACCGCTCGGCGAATCCATCTCCGAAGCCATCGAACGGCTGCGGCTGCTGGGCGTGGACGAATTTGAGATGGGCGACCTGCTAGAACGGCTGCACATCGAACTCGTCTTCACCGCCCACCCCACCCAGGCCAAGCGGCGCACCGTTCTGGCCAAACTGCGCCGCATCGCCCGCGCCCTCACCGAGTTAGACGCCCGCGACCTGACCCCCGGCGAACAAGAGACTATCCTGGGCGAACTCCAGGCAGAGATCACCCTGCTCTGGGTGACAGACCGCAGCCGTTCCGACAAGCCCCGCGTCACCGACGAAGTGCGCACCGGCCTCTTCTACTTCGACATCACCATCTGGGACGTCATCCCCCAGATTTACGCGGAGATGGCCCGCGCCCTGACGGAGCATTACCCCAATCTGACGCCGCCCCCCCGCTTCCTCACCTTCGGCTCCTGGATTGGCGGTGACCGGGATGGCAACCCCTTTGTCACGGCCGACGTGACGGCCGAATCGTTGCGCCTGCACCGGGGGCTGGCCATCGAACGCCACCGCCGCGAAGTGCGCCGCCTGGACCGATTCCTCAGCGTTTCGGAGAAATTGGTGGACATCAGCCCGGAACTACTGGAGGCATTGGCCGCCGCCCACACCGATTCCGACCACATCGCCTATTTACAGCAGCGGTATCCCAACGAGCCGTACCGCCTTTGGGCCGCCATGCTCAGCGCGGAATTGGCCGAGGCATCGCGCGGCGACATGGCCGGGCGGCTGCGCGGTCTTTCCAATTTGCCCTTGCGCCTGCGCCGCATGGGCGATTTGCTGGAACCGCTGGAGTTGATGGACCGCACGCTGCGCCAGGAGAATCTGGCGACCATCGCCGCCGCCGGTTTGAACCAAACGCGCTATCAGGCGCAGGTGTTTGGCCTGCACGCCGCCCGGCTGGACATCCGCCAATACAGCACCTACAACACGGCCGTTCTCGACGAACTCCTCCGCAAATTAGGCCGCGACAGCGACTTTGGCGCGTTGGACGGACCGGCGCGGGCCGCCATCCTCACCGAGCAGTTCCAACAGCCCATCCCCGACCTGGGCCAACTGACTGACCTCTCCGAAGAGGCGCGGGAGACGCTGGCGCTGTTCCAATTGATCGAGCGAGCCGTGCGCTTTTATGGCACGGAGTTGTTAGGGCCATACATCGTCAGCATGACACATGGGCCGGCGGACATTTTGGCCCCGCTGCTGTTGGCCTACTGGCACAGGCTTTGCCTGCTGCCCGATGGCGAGCCGGAAGGCTTGCAATTCACCCCGCTGTTTGAGACGCGCCAGGACATGCGCGACGCGGAGGCGGTGATGACCGCCCTCTTCACCCATCCCGCCTACGCCATCCACCTGGAACGGCTCGGCCGGCAGCAAATCATCATGATCGGCTACTCCGACAGCAACAAGGACGCGGGCTATCTGGCGGCCAATTGGGAGCTGTACCGGGCGCAAGAGCGATTGGCGGCGATGTGCCAACGGCATGGCGTCGCCCTGACGCTTTTCCACGGTCGGGGCGGGACGATTGCGCGGGGCGGCGGCCCGGCCAACCGGGCGATCCTGGCCCAACCGCCTGGCTCGGTGAACGGCCGGATTCGCATCACCGAGCAGGGGGAGGTGATTGATGATCGCTACGGCCACCCGGCTATCGGCCGGCGGCATCTGGAGCAGGTAGTCCACGCGGCGCTGCTGGCCAGCGCGCCAGCCCATTACAACGCCCTGCCTCAGCCCAAACCGACCTGGCGGGCGGCGATGGACGAATTGGCCCAACTGTCGTATCAGGCGTACCGCCGGTTGATTTATGAGACGCCGGAACTGCTGGTTTACTGGGAGCAGGCGACGCCGATCCATGAGATCAGCCAGATGCAGATTGGCTCACGGCCGTCGAAGCGGGGCGGGGCGCTCTCGCTGGACAGCCTGCGGGCGATTCCCTGGGGCTTTAGCTGGATGCAGAGCCGCCATGTGCTGCCCGGCTGGTATGGCGTGGGGCAGGCGTTGGCCGAGTATGCCACATCGTTGGAGCGGCTAACGCTGCTGCAAGAGATGTATGCGGAATGGCCGTTCTTCCGTGGGGTGCTGGACAACGCGCAAATCTCGCTGGCGAAGGCGGATTTGGGCATCGCCCGAGTTTACAGCGAGTTGGTGGAGGATGAGCGGGTGCGGGCGCTAATCTGGGGGGAGATTGAGAGGGCGTTCTGGCTGACGCGGCAGATGATTTTGCGGGTGACGGAGCAGAAGGAGATTTTGGACAATGCGCCGACGCTGCAAATTTCGGTGCGGCAACGCAATCCGTATGTGGACCCGTTGAACTTTATCCAGGTGAATTTGCTGCGCCGCCTGCGCCAGGTAGACGACCCGGAGGGCGCGGAGGCGGAGGCGCTGCGGCACACGATTTTCCTGACGATTAATGGGGTGGCTTCGGGGTTGAAGAATACGGGGTGAGAGGAAACGGCCGTTTTCGCCCCACTATCTACACGCGGGAAATTGGGAGGGGGGAACGGCCGTTTTTGTTTACGGGTTTGTGGTGGTGGATGGTGGGATGGGGAAACGGCCGTTTTTGCCCTTTGCCTGTAATCAACTGTTGACAAAATCATTTGATCACCTAAACTTCGCTGCAAATTGGCTCGCAAATAGCTCGTAATTCACATCTTGTCATCCGAGAATAGTCTATGGAATTTTCGTTTATGTCTACAGTATGGAAATTATGTGGTAGAATATAGAAATGTTGTTCTACAAGAATATCAGCAGGTCTTGTTGGTTTTACAGAAAACCCCTCAATGAGTAAATTGGCTTTGCCTAACACGATGGAATCACCACACGCATTTCTAAGCGCTGTCTACGAAGGTCTCAACTACACAGATGGGACGTTGCTAAACGCTACCAATTTACCCAAATCTGAATCATTAGAGGATACAACCTGGGTAGAAAAAGGTGATTGGTTAGCCCTTGCTCAAACTGTTGGCGCAGAAAAGATCTTTTTCGTCAACAATGATCCAGTCATCGTTTTCTGTACCTCTCAAGACGACAATGCTGCGACATTGCTAAATATCTTTCGCCGTGTTTGGTGCATGGCACGTCCTCACTACCTATTCATTGCCGTGCCTGGCGAGTTAAAGGTTTACAGCCTCAATGATTATCCGGCGCAAACTGTTTCCGAGTGGGAAAGCATTCAGCCGTTAGCTGTTGTCCGCCAAATAGCCGACGTAAGCGATGTGCTTTATCAATATCGCCGCGAACTTGTAGAATCCGGTCAAGTTTTTCGGGACAAAAGCGCTGAACAAGTAGGACGCCGCGCCGATAGGCGTCTTATTTTGGATTTAAAGGCTGTTCGTCTCAATCTGCTTGCGCTTGATGAAAGCGTTAAGCAAAGGCATATCCATGCTGTTATTGGCCGCTCTATCTTTGTTCGTTATCTCGAAGATCGCGGAGTATTAACTCCTGACTATTTTAGACAGGTGGCAGAAAACAGAAACCACCCAAAGTGGCAAGCTGAATGGTTGCAAATTTTAGAAACCCCAGAATCAGGGATTATCATTTCCAACAATGAAGATCGGCGTTATACCCGCGTGTTACGGAATAAAGATTTCACCTATGCTCTTTTTAACCAACTGGCTGAACATTTCAATGGCGATATGTTTCCGCGGGACATTAACGAAGAAAACGAGATTACACAGGAACATCTAGATCTACTGCGTGGATTCCTCTTAGGTAACGCTGATTCTCGGCAACCCCAATTATTCCTATGGGCATATGATTTCGAGATTATTCCCATTGAGTTGATCAGCAGCATCTACGAAGAGTTCTACCATAAATCGAGTATCAGAGATAAAGGGACCCATTATACGCCGAGTGTTTTGGTCGAATATGTTCTATCACAAATCCTGACCCCTGCACGATTGGCAACAACACCGCGCATTTTAGATTTTGCCTGTGGCTCGGCTATTTTTCTGGTTCAGGCTTTCCGGCGTATCGTTCGCTACCGAGAGAGTTTGTCCCGGAAACCATTAAATGCTGCTGAACTGCGTCAAATCCTCCGCGAACAAATAACTGGTATTGAAATCAACGAGGAAGCCATTCACGTCGCCGCCTTTAGTTTGTATCTGGCTCTACTCCATTATCAGGAACCAAAAGATATTTTAGCGCAGGTTGAACAGACCAATGGGGAAAAACCATTACCCTATCTAATTTTTGATCCCAAACACCCCGTAGATTCAACGCATTATCATGTTCTGTATCAGGCCAATACATTTGGCTTGTTGAACTCGGAAAGAGAATTCATCAGGGATCGTTTAGACCAAAACAAACGCTTTGCCGGCCGTTCCGAGTTTGTCAGATTGCT
>CAYONK010000056.1:1433-11818 GCA_964405285.1 uncultured Ardenticatenaceae bacterium | reverse complement strand
CGCACAGCGCGTCCAGACTCTTGTAGAAAGCGGTCAGCTCCGCGCCGTGCAATCCGCCCAACTGCTTGTAATGGGCGGCGTGCCGTTGGAACAGCGGTTCCAGCTTTCGGGCGTAGGCGTTTTCGCCGATGGTTTCCGGGTTGGCGTGGAGGATGAGGGCGTTGGGATGCTGTTCCAGGATGGCGGGCAGGGCGTTCAGCAGCACTTCGATCCCTTTTTCCGTGGCGATGCGGGTGGAGAGGCCGATGACCTTTCGCCCGGCCAACTGGTGTTTTGCCCGAAAAGTGGCTACCTCGTCGGCCGTGCAGGGGGCCAATTCCACCGGCGGCGGGATGATGTGCAGCTTTTCCCCCAGGAATTGGGAGAGAAAGGGGGAGTGCGTACCATAATCGCGGGTGTAGGTGACGACGGCGTCGGCCAGGCGGCCGGCCAGGTTGTTTTGCAGCTGCACCACGCGGTCTACCAATCGGTTGAACGCCCCTTGCGGCAGTTGTAAATCGCAGTGGTAGGTGAGGACGACCGGCTTGCCGAGCAGCCGGCCGCGCAAGGCCACACCCGGCGCGTCGAATTGGGGCAGGTGGAGATGGATGGCGTCGGCTCGGTCGGCCAGCTTCCAGGCCATCGGACCAAATTCCGGCATAATCACCCCTTTGCTGACGCGCAGCAGGACGGGGACGCGGACGATTTTCACCCCGTCCACCACCTCATAACGGGGCAGGTCGGGGTCATATTGCGAGGTGAGGACGGTGACATCGTGGCCCTGGGCGGCCAGCGCCCGGCTCAAGCGCTCCACGTAAATGGTCAGCCCGCTCACCCAGGGGCGATAGTAGGTCAGGACTTCGAGAATTTTCATGGCTATGGGGAGATTGGAGATTGGAGATTAGAGATTGGGGAGCGCCAATCTCTAATCTCCAATCTCTATCTCTACTCTCCAATCTCTTTTTTCCCCCGGCCGGTAAACTGCCGGGTGGTTTCGATAACGTGGCGGAAGGTGGCGCCGGTGGCCATCAGGCCGATGAGGCCCATGACGACCATGGTGACGAGGTTGATGGCGTGGTAGAGGAAGGCGAAGCTGGCGGCCGGACCTTCTGGCTGGCCGAGGACGGTGACGAGGCTGAAGATGACCCCGGCGTGGAAGACGCCGACCTGCCCTGGTGAGGAGGGGGCGGCGACGCTGAGGGCGGCGGCGCAGACGACAAAGGCGGCCATGCCCCAGGTGACATCTAACCCGACGGCGCGGATGCCAATCCAGTAGGCGAAGATGATCGGCAGCCAGACGAGGACGCTCATGAGGAGGAGGGTCAGACCGCTGCGCAGGCTGGTGAGGCTGCGCAGCCCGGCGAGCAGATCGTCTATGCGGCGGACCCAGGCCTCTACGTCGAGTTGGATGGGGAGTTTTTGCAGAACGGCCGTTGCCACTCTGCGGGCTAACGGCCGTTGGTTGGCCGCCACCACCAATAGCAAAATCGCCACCAGGGTCACCGCGCCGGTGGCCAGGGCCGCCGACTGCACCTGCGGCGGCAGCGTCGGCACGGAGGCGAGGGTGAAGGGCAGCAAGGCGACGATGATCATCATGTCAATAATCCGGGCGGCGACGACGGTGGAGAGGCCGCGGGCGATGGTGACGGGCGGCACGCTGCCGATCAGGACGGCCTGGGCCAGATCGCCCAGGCGGAAGGGGAGCAGCATGTTGATCATGTAGCCGATGTTTTGGATGTGGAGGCCGGTGAGCAGGGGGATGTCGTCGGCGAGCATGAAGCGCCAGCGGATGGCGCGGAAGATGAGGAAGAGGAGGATGCCAACGGCCGTTAACCCCAGGTAGGCAAAATTGGCCGTTTGTAACGCATTCCAGATTTCGGCCGGCTCAATGAACAAAAAAATAGCCGCCAGACAGATAAGACTGATGACGATGCCGAGCCAGAATTGCCCTTTTTGCTGCCGCTGTGTCTCCATAGGGGGCAAATTATACCCTGAACAGCCGCAAAACTCATTAAGATAGGTATTGGTATGGTACAGCAATTCGCATATGGGAGGGGCGGGACGGCGCGGGCGATACCTGGCCGAAACAAATGGCTTCGTCTCCGCGCCGTCTCGCCCGATGGCGGCCTGGATGGGCGAGACAGGCGGGAGAGAAGGCGTTGGTCATTGGCAGAGATCCTGGCCCGCCTGTCCCGCCCCTACGGCATCGGGCATATTCTGATTGCCGGATGTTGCGCTGTCAGGAGCAGCCAGCTAGAATCCCCCCATCACGACAAAATCACCCTACCACTCGACTATCAGACTACCCGACTACCAGACTACCCGACTACCAGACTATCAGACTATTCAACCACCAGGAGGAGCAATGCCCGAAGCCTATATTTTTGACGCCATCCGCACCCCGCGCGGTAAGGGGAAAAGCAACGGCCGTTTGTACGAAGTGACGCCGATTGATCTGGTCGCCACATTGCTGAAGGAGATGGAGCAGCGCCACGACCTGGACACCAGCCAGGTGGATGACGTGGTGCTGGGCTGCGTCACCCCGATTGGCGATCAGGGGGCGGATATTGCGCGAACGGCCGTTCTCTACGCCGATTGGCATGTGGACGTGCCGGGGGTGCAGCTCAATCGCTTCTGCGCTTCCGGGCTGGAGGCGGTCAATCTGGCCGCCATGAAGGTGCGCTCTGGCTGGGAGCGGCTGGTGGTGGCCGGGGGCGTGGAATCTATGTCCCGCGTGCCGATGGGGTCAGACGGCGGGGCGTGGGTGATGGACCCGAAGGTCAACAACGCCACCCATTTCGTGCCGCAAGGCATCAGCGCGGATTTGATCGCCAGCATTGAGGGGTTCAGCCGGGAGGATGTGGACCAGTTTGCCCTGGAATCGCAGCGGCGGGCGGCCCAGGCCCGCGCCAATGGCTATTTCCAGCGCTCCATCACGCCGGTGCGGGACATGAATGGCCTGACGATTCTGGACCACGACGAGCTAATCCGGCCGGAGACGACGTTGGAGGGGTTGGGCAAACTCAGCCCGGCCTTTCAGATGATGGGGGAGATGGGTTTCGACGCGGTGGCGATGCAGCGTTACCCGGAGGTGGAGCGGATCAATCATGTGCATACGGCGGGGAATTCGTCGGGCATTGTGGATGGGGCGGCGTTGGTGTTGGTGGGCAGCAAGAAGGCGGGCAAGGCGTTGGGGCTGAAGCCCCGCGCCAGGATACGCGCCGCCGCTCTGGTGGGCACGGAGCCGACGATTATGCTGGTGGGGCCGGCCCCGGCGGCGAAGAAGGCGCTGAAGCAGGCGGGGATGAAGGCGAAGGATATTGATTTGTTTGAGGTGAATGAGGCGTTTGCCGCCGTGGTGCTGCGCTTTATGCGGGAGATGGGGCTGGCGGATACGGCGCGGGTGAATGTGAATGGCGGGGCGATTGCTATGGGGCATCCGTTGGGGGCGACGGGGGCGATGATTTTGGGCACGGCGCTGGATGAGTTGGAGCGGCGGGATTTGGCGACGGCGTTGATTACCCTATGCGTGGGGGGCGGCATGGGGATTGCGACGGTTGTGGAGCGGTGTTAGATTATACCTGACAGGTTTCTAAAAACCTGTCAGGTCTCAACGGCCGTTATCCCTTCCCCCTCCACTCCGCTTCCAGACTGTCGTTGATCGCTTCCAGGTCAAATTCCTCCGGGTCAAACTCGTCCCCCAGCCATTCCAGATAGTTCTCCCGCTCCGGATTCTCCGGATCGGCCAGCGCCTCCAGCAGCTCTTCGTACCCCCATATGCCGCCGCAATCTTCCGGCGGGCAGGCGCGCTTCCCTTTCAGGCAGCGCGGGTAAAAGACCCCTGGCTCGATGGGCAGAATCTTCTCCAGCAGCAGATCATGCTCCCAGCTATCGCCAAAGTCATACTCATAACGGCACTTATCTCCCTCGGCCTTGAAATACTTCTTGAGCGTTACTTCTCGCTCGTCTTCGCCATCGCTCCAACCTTCCTCCAGCGTGTCCGCGTCGGTGATTTGCCAGCCATTAAAATCGAAGGTGTGCAAATGGGAGTCGTACCAATCCATCACCTCCTGTATAACGCGGTGAAACTGATAAAAGGTGAGGTCGTCATAGACCTGGAAACGTCGCCAGGTGGGCGGCCGTATGCCGCGCAGGGTCACTTTGAACTGGTAAATGTTTTTGTCCATTGTTCACTTCTCCTTGTCATCATCCGCTGATTTCTCTGCGCCTCCGCGCCTCTGCGCGAGTATCTTCCCTACTTCTTATTCTTCCAACCCATTGACAGCGCGGGTGATTCCTTTTTTCATGAGCGCCTCGCCAAAGTTGAGCAGGTAGCCAAGTTTGCAGCCGGTCAGCCGCAGGTAGGTCTGAATTTGTTTTTTGTGGGCCGGGGTGACATATTCTACAGATTTTAACTCAAGCACTACTTTCTGGTTGACCATGATGTCGGCCCTAAAACCTTCCTCAAAATGCAGTCCGCGATAAACAATGGGGATTGGCACTTGCCGCTCTGCTTGCAGGCCGCGCTGTTGTAATTCATGCGCCAATACAATCTCATACACGCTTTCCAGTAATCCGGGACCCAGAGCGCGATGCACCTGAATCGCCGCGTCTACCACAATTTTAACAATATCATTCTCGTTCATTTTATTTTATTCTCACGTAGAGGCGCTGAGTTTTTTGTTTGTTCTCGCGCAGAGGCGCAAAGGCGCGGAGTTTTTATTTTTCAAATCTCTCTGCGCCTCCGCGCCTCTGCGCGAGATTCTTCCCTACACCATAAACTGATTGAGTGGGATGTAGTCTTTGACGTATTCCGGGATGCGGGCGCGCCAGGCTTGGGGCACGGCTTTGTAATCTTGCATGGTGAAAGTGGGATTGGTGTTTAGTTCTGTCAGGCGGCGGCTGTCTATAATCTCGCGCACGCGCGGGTCGGTGATGTAGGTTTTGAAGTAGTATTTGAGGGCGACGATGCTGGCGGCGTCTTCCGGTTTGGCGTCGGCGATAAATTTGACAAATTCTTCCTCCAGCAGTTCGTCTGCTGATTTGTAGTTCGGAGAGATCAGACCAAACACTCCTTCAAGTATTTCCCGCAGTGACAGCCTCCGGTCTACACCTAACGCTTTGCGCAGCTTTTCTGTGGTATAGAATTCCTCTGGCCTCTCCAGCACATTTTGGTGCATGTATTCAATCACCCGCTCCCAACGCCCTTGCAGGACGTTTTCTTTGATGAATTGATCGGCGCTGACGGTTTCTTCAAATTTCTCGAAGAACAGATGCCCTTTTTCATTGAGCAGCAGGAAATCTACGTAACCGTTTTGGCTGCTTTCAAAGTTCTCGCCAAAGGCGTCGAATTGGGTTTGGCTGATTTTGGTGTGGAGTTCAAGCTGGATGTTGGCCCGGCCGTTTGCGTCGTCAAAAAAACGCCATCCGGCGGCTTCCAATAGTTTGTTGATTTTGATTCTGGCTTTTGCTTCTTTGTGGACCATTGGTTTCTTGTTTGTCTACGTGTCCTAAATTCAGGCGATACGCTAGGCCAACAATGCTACCCTGTCTTTTGCTTGAAGGCGAGAGGGAAAATGGCGCTTGCTCTGCAAAAAATCATGAGTGCAAGAACAAAAAAACCACCTGACGGTTGCAGGAGGTGAGTGAGTTCGGCAACGGCCGTTCCGCCGGCTGGCTACAGATGTAACCTGAGATTCATTTGTCTTGGTAAATCAGCGCTCAGGCGAAAAATCCGGCACTTTGTCCGCATCCCTCTCAGTGTCACTCACACGTGTGTCCCATCCCTCGAATCAAGTCAACTCTTTCTCGCCACATTCGCCGCCACCAGGATGGGGTCCCACACCGGGGCGAAGGGAGGCGCGTAGCTCAAATCGAGGTCGGCCAGGTCGCTCAGGCTCCAACCGGCGCGGAGGGCGGCGGCGATCACGTCTATGCGCTTGGCGACGCCATCTTTGCCCACCATTTGCGCCCCCAGCAGCTGCTCCGTCCCGGTCTCGTAGACTAGCTTCAGATGGATTGGTTCGCTGCCTGGCATGTAGCCGCTGCGCGACGAGGCTTCGATTGTCACGCTGGCGGCGTCCAAGCCTGCCCGGAGCGCCTGCTTTTCCATCAGGCCGGTGGCGGCGATGGTGAAGTCGAAGGCTTTGACAACGGCCGTTCCCACCACGCCACCCATCACCGCCAACCCACCTGCCGCGTTAGTCCCGGCCACCCGCCCCTGCTTGTTGGCGACGGCCGCCAGCGGCCAATAGGTGGGCCGGTCCAAAATGAGATGGTGCGCTTCGGCCACCGCCCCGGCCGCCCAGATGCCGGGGATGTTGGTCCGCTGCTGCGCGTCTACGGCGATGGCCCCGCTCTGGCCGAGTTGGATACCCGCTGCCTGCGCCAGAGCGGCGTTCGGCCGGCCGCCCGCGCTAAAAATCACCACGTCGGCGGCCAGGATGCTGCCCTGGGTGAGGACTTCGCGGATGCGGAAACGGCCGTTTTCCGCCCCCGCCTCCCCCTCCACCTTCGCCGCCACCCGGCGCACCACCTCCCGCACCAGGGTCGGCCCGACGAAAGATTTCACCGGCTGCTTGAGCAGAACCGTCACCCCCTGCGCTTCCAACTCCGCCTGGATCAGCGTGGACATCTCCCCATCCATCGAAGCCATCACCTGGTCGGCCGCCTCTACAATCGTCACGGCCACGCCATGCGCCATCAGCGCCTCGGCCATCTCCAGCCCGATATAGCCCGCGCCGACAATCACGCCGTGACGCGGCTTCTCCTCCACCAGCCAGCGACGGATCGCCAGCGCGTCTTCCACCGTGCGCAGGGTGAAGACGCCGGGCAAATGGCAGCCAGGGATGGGCGGCCGATTGACGCTGGCCCCGGCGGCGATGATCAGCTTGTCCCATTGATCGCTAAATTCGGCCCCAGTCTCATGGTTCAGCACCCGCACCGTCCGCTGCGCCGGATCAATCGCCACCACCTCGTGATGGACGTGAACCTCCACCCCTTGTTCCGCCATCTGCGCCGGGGTGCGAGCGATCAAATCCTCAATGCGCGGCACATCCCCCTTGATAAAATAAGGAAAGCCGCACGCGCCATAG
Organism: uncultured Ardenticatenaceae bacterium; assembly: GCA_964405285.1. Taxonomy (GTDB): domain Bacteria; phylum Chloroflexota; class Anaerolineae; order Promineifilales; family Promineifilaceae; genus Leptovillus. The sequence continues at coordinate 4,745 of CAYONK010000056.1, read as the reverse complement.
CTGACATAGCCCGACTTCTCGTATACCACGATCTGCAAATCGCGGCTCACCCGCCGCGCCTTCGCCGCCGCGCTCATGCCCGCCGCCACTCCGCCGATGATGATGAGTTTTTGGGTCATATGGTTGATAGTTGGGAGTTGATAGTTGGGAGTTGATAGTTGTTGGTTGCAGAAGCCTGCCACTACCAACTGTCAACTCCCAACTATCAACTATCTGTCATTGCCACACCAATGGGAGTGACGAACATCGGGTGCGGCGGGGTGATGGTTTTGACGCCGGTCATGTCGTGGACGACATCGGCGATGCCCGCCATGCCGCTGGTCCCGCCGACCAGGTAAATGGTCTCCACCGCGAACGGTTTGATGTGGCGGGCGACGATGCTGCCTACTTTTTGCATCACAGGGTAGACCAGGGAAGAGACCATGCGGCTTTGCGCCGGGTCGGTTTTGATCTGTTCCGCTTCCTCGAAGGGGACGTTGAGCGCCCCGGCAACGACGAGGGAGAAGTGGGTGCCGCCGGTGGCTTCGTCGGCCGTGTAGACCACTTTGCCATCTTCCAAAATGGCGATGCCGGTGGTGCCGCCGCCGATGTCTACCACCGCGCCGTCGCGCACTTGCAGCAGGGCGTTGGCCCCGCTTGGTTCGTCAATAAAGTGGCTGCATTCCAGCCCCGCGCCGATGAGGACGTTTTTGGTGGCTTTTACTTCGGCCAGGGGGACGCCGGGCGGGTAGGTGGTGGCGGCCTGCTCCAGAGGGAAACCGAGGTCGGCTTCGATTTCGGCTTTCATTTTTTTCAGGAGGTGGATGGCCCCGATGAAGTCTACCACCAGCCCATCGCGCACGATTTGGGCGAATTGGTAGCGGCCGGCCAACGGCCGTTTCTCTTCATCCAGCACCACCAACACCGTGTAGGCCGTGCCTAAATCCACGCCCACATGGACCGGGCCGCGATAACCGGGGCGCGACGGCCGTTTGTTCAATACTTCGTTGGCCTGGGCCAGAATCGTCTCAAGTTCAGGGTTCATAAGAGAGGGGATTTAATACAAAGGAACAAAGGGACATAAGGAACAAAGTTTTTTCTTCCTTTGTCTCTTTGTTCCTTTGTCCCTTTGTAATAAAAAATCTTATCCATCTTTCATCGTCAGGTGCATGGTGTCCAGGGCGATCATTTTTTCTTCGTTGGTGGGGATGACGAGAACGGCCGTTTTACCCCCCACTTTGCTAATCACCCGCTCCTGGCCGCCAACGGCCGTTGCGTTCGCTTCCGGGTCTAACTCAATGCCCAAAAATTCCTGCTTCTGGCAGATGAGCGCCCGGATTTCCGGGCTGTTTTCGCCGATACCGGCGGTGAAGACCAGCGCGTCCAGCCCGCCCATCGCCGAAGCGAACGCGCCGAGATACTTGGTCGCCATGTAGGCAAATTTCTCCATCGCCAGTTGGCAGCGCACATTGCCCGCCTGGGCCGCTTCGGTGATCGTCCGCATGTCGTTACTCAGGCCGGAGACGCCGAGCAGGCCGCTTTTCTTGTAGAGGATGTCCTCGATTTCGTCGGGGGAGAGGCCGAGTTGGCGGTGCAGGTGGAAAATCAGGCCGGGGTCAATGTCGCCGGAGCGGGTTCCCATCATCACGCCGGAGAAGGTGGCGAAGCCGATGCTGGTGTCTACGGCCTGGCCGTTGGCGACGGCTGTCATCGTCACCCCGTTGCCCAGGTGGCAGATGACCATTTTGAGGGTGGAAAACGGCCGTCCCAACACCGCCGCCGCCCGTTCGCTGACAAAACGCACCGACGTGCCGTGAAAGCCATATTTGCGGATTTTATGCTCGGTATAAAACTCATAAGGCAGGGCGTAGAGATACGCTTTCGGCGGCATGGTCTGGTTGAAGGCGGTGTCGAAGACGGCCACGTGCGGCGCGTCTGGCAGCAGCGCCCGCCCCTCGCGGATGCCCACCAGATTGGGCGGATTGTGCAGCGGGGCCAGGGGCACGCACTCCTCCAGCTTGGCGATCACCTCGTCGTCAATAATCGTCGAAGCGATGAAAATGTCCGCCCCATGCACCGCCCGGTGGCCGACCGCCTCGATTTCGTGGATGTCGCTGATCGCCCCGTAGTCGGGATGGAGCAGGCTGCGGATGCAAATCTCAAAGGCGGTGTGATGGTCTGGCACGGGGGCCAACTCTTTGACCTTGCCCCGCGCTGTCTCCTGCTCGTAGTAGGCCCCTTCTTCGCCAATGCGGCTGACGATGCCTTTGGCGACCACCCGCTCTACGTCTGTGGTGAAGAGCTGGTACTTAATGGTAGAACTGCCGCAGTTGATGGTGAGGATCATAGTGGTTGCTGGTTGCTGGTGGCTGGTAACTGGCGGCTGGTGGCTGGTGGCTGGTAGTTGGTGGCTGATTGCCAGCGACCAGTGACCAGCAACTAGCTACCAGCTACCAATCTCCCCATAACCTGACCGACGATCAGGTTGATGAGTTCCGTTTCGTTGTAGCCGGTAACGGCCGTTTCCCCATCCCCCATCTCCAGGACAATCTTCACCGCCTGTTCGCGGGCGGCGTTGCCGAAGACTTCATACGCTTTCAGGCTGTCGCGGAAGGGGAAATGATGGGTGATAAGCTGGCCGGGGTCCAATTTGCCGCCCTGAATCGTCTTCAGCAGCAGCGGGATGGTGGTGGTGTTGACCACCCCCATGCGGATGGTGATGTTCTTCGTCCAGAGGCTTTGCTTGCGTAGTTCGGCGCTCTCGCTGTAAACGCCGATGGTGGCGATGGTCCCGCCCATGCCGATAATCTCCTGCACCAGCTTGCAGGTAAAGGGGTGGCCGACCGCTTCGATGGCCGCGTCCACGCCCCGGCCGTCGGTCAGTTCCAGGATTTTGGCGGCGGCGCTGTTGTCGCGGTTGTTGATAACGGCCGTTGCCCCCAACTTCCGCGCCAATTCCAGCCGGAACTCATCCACATCCACCACAATCACCTCGGCCGGGGCGAAAAACTGCACCGCCAGCAGCGCGGCCAGGCCCACCGGCCCCGCCCCGACGATGGCCACCACGTCGCCAAACTGCACATCTCCGGCCATCACCCCCACCTCCAAACCGGTAGGCACAATGTCGGAGAGCATCAAGGCCACTTCCTCGCTGACGCAGGCCGGGATGTGATGCAGGCCATTGTCGGCATAAGGCACGCGCACGTACTCCGCCTGGCAGCCATCAATCGTATTGCCCAAAATCCAGCCGCCATTGGCGCAGTTAGATGGAAGGCCGCGCCGACAGGCGTCGCAGTAGCCGCAGGCGGTGATGCAAGAGATGATCACCCGGTC
>CAYONK010000056.1:0-1333 GCA_964405285.1 uncultured Ardenticatenaceae bacterium | reverse complement strand
GTTGCCGGTAAACGCACTCGCCACCGGCCACTTGCCACTGGCAACAGGCCACTCGCTCCATCATATTCTTTCCGGCAAGGCGCCACAATGTACAAAGCGATGGGGGGTATACACTTTTCGCTGACGCTTTCAATAGGTTGGGGGGAAACGGCCGTTTCTCCCCCTGCCTTCTCCCCCTCTTTCCCATGCAATTTGCCCGTTTGCCACCCCAAACACCCGCGTTCAGACAAATTGCCCAAGAAAAAAGATCGTTGAATAGTGCAAAAACATCAGCGATCTGTGAATTGTGACCGCCCCCGCCCCCTGCTACGCTTGACAACTATGACCGATCCATACAATCTGACCGCTTCCACCGACCCCGGCCACGTCTCCACCCGCATCATTCAGGAGTACGTGCCCGGTCGGCAGGTGACCATCGCCCACATCATCGCCAACCCAGACAAGCCGCTCTGTCAGCGCGTCGGGCTGAACGAGGCGGAAGCCATCGGCATCATGACCATCACCCCTGGCGAAAGCGCGATCATCGCCGGAGATTTAGCCCTGAAAGCGGCCGACGTAGAAATTGGCTTTTTAGACAGGTTTAGCGGGACATTGGTGGTAAACGGCCGTTTATCCAGCGTCACCACCGCCCTCGAAGCCGCCAACCGGGGCCTGCACGAAATCCTCGGCTTCTACCCCGCCCCGATAACCAGGACTTAACAACAATCAACGGTTAACAGTGAACGATTAACTGTTAACCGTTTACTGTTCACTGTTGATTGTTCACTGTTTTTCTGACATGCTCACCCAACTCATCAACCTCCCCGACACCATCCACACCGCCCAGGCCAAGCCCTGGCGCTTCATGCTGATTGGCGGCGTCGGCGCTGGCAAAACCACCCTCATCAAAGCATTGGAGAGCAAAGACCCCCTGCAAGGCGTCCGCAAAACCCAGATGATCGACTACTCCGGCTGGGGCATAGACACCCCCGGCGAATTCGTCGAAATGGGCCACCTGCGCCGCAGCCTCATCGCCACCTCCTTCGACGCCCAACTGCTCATCGCCGTCCAGGATGCCGCCCGCACCGACGCCCACTTCCCACCCAACCACTTTCTGATGTTTCCCCAGCCCGCCATCGGCGTCATCACCAAGCTAGACGCGCCCCAGGCCGACACCGAACGCGCCACCCGCTTGCTGCGCCACGCCGGGGTGACTGGTGAAATCTTTACCGTATCCGCCCTCACCGGTTCAGGAATCTCCGAACTCCGCGAGTACCTCCTGAATCAAAAAGAATAAGAAAAGGAGATCAATAATGGCAAAACCTCAAGGAGAAGCACTCGGTTTGATTGAAAC
>CAYONK010000055.1:0-11847 GCA_964405285.1 uncultured Ardenticatenaceae bacterium | reverse complement strand
GGGGCGGATGCGCCGGGTGTATGAGGAGGTGGTGGGGGAAACGGCCGTTACCCCCACCACCTGAAAGAAGCAAGAAAACGCCTCACAAAGAGGCAATCTTCTGGGCAAATTCGGCTTCGCTTGTGGCTGTGGCCGCGTCACGCAGAAGTTGGCGCAAGGTATCGGGGTTGTGAACGGCCGTTATCCGGCTGCTCAACGCCCCCGACGTTTGCCCAAAGCGAATCTGTAACAAGGCCAAAATGGATTCCTGCAACGCCTGAACCCGCCCCTGCTCAATGCCTTGCTCAATGCCTTGCTCAATGCCTTGCTCAATGCCTTGCTCAATGCCTCGTGCAATGCCTCGTTCAACACCCTGGTTAATCCAGTAATCGGCTACCACTTGCATACGCTCATTTCCTTTGTCCGCCAGAGCTTGTTGGACAATCGTCACCATCTCATCCGGGGCCAGATGTGAACTGGCTCTCCCGATGCCAGATGTAAACGCCGGGTTGCGCAGGGCAACCCGGCGTTTTGTTGCGCTCCTTACCGGATCACATCCACGCCCATGTATTTCCGCAGAACCTCCGGCACGACGATGCTGCCATCCGCCTGCTGATTGTTCTCGATGAGGGCGATCATCACGCGGGGCAGAGCCAGACCGCTGCCGTTGAGGGTGTGGGCGAATTGAAGACGGCCGTTATCCCCCTTCCGATATTTCACATTAGCCCGCCGCGCCTGGAACGCCTCGCAGTTGCTGATTGAGCTGATCTCCAACCACTCGCCGCAGCCGGCCGCCCACGCTTCCAGGTCATACTTCTTCGTCGCGGCAAAGCCCAGGTCGCCCGTCACCATCTCCACCTTGCGATAACGCAGCCCCAACGCCTCGCAAATGTCCATCGCGTCTTGCACCATCTCTTCTAAGGCATCATAGCTCGTCTCCGGCGTGGTGAAGCGGTACATCTCCACCTTGTCGAATTGATGGCCCCGTTTGATGCCGCGCACGTCGCGGCCGGCGCTCATCTTCTCCCGGCGGAAGCAGGGGGTGTAGGCCACGTATTTGATCGGCAGTTCCGCCTCTTCCAGAATTTCATCCCGATGGACGTTGGTCAGCACGATCTCGGCCGTGCCCACCCACATATAATCCTCTTCGGCGTCGCGGTAGATGTTGTCCTTGAATTTCGGCAGTTGCCCCGCGCCGACAAACATCTCTGAGCGCACCATGAAGGGCGGGTAGACTTCGGTGTAGCCGTGCTTCTCCGTGTGGAAATCGAGGAAGAACTGGATCAGCGCCCGCTGCAAGCGCGACCCCCAGCCTTTGAGCAGGTAGAAGCGGCTGCCGCTCAACTTCACCCCGCGCTCAAAGTCTATGATGCCCAATTCCGGCCCCAAATCCCAATGCGGCTTCGGCGTGAAATCGAACTGCGGCTCCGGCGCGCCCTGTGGCTCGCCGAGGATGTTGTGGCTGTCATCCGGGGCGACGGGGACGCTGGCGTGGGGGATGTTGGGCACGTAGAGCATGTTGTTGTACAGCCGTTCATCCACCTGGCGCAGTTCTTCGTCCAATTCGGTGATGCGTTCGCCGAGTTGCCGGGTCTGCTCTTTCGCTTCGTCGGCGTTGAATTGCAGGCTTTGCACCTGGGCGCGTAGCTGCTCCACGTCCTGGCCAACGGCCGTTCCCGTTTCGGCGCGTTTCAGGTCGGCTTCCAGCTTTTTCAGGCTGCCCATCCACTGGCCGATCTGTTTTGAGCTTTCGTTGCGCTGGCGGCGCAGTTCTTCAACCTCGCCCAAAATTTCGCGCCGCCGGGCGTCGTCGGCAACGATTTCGTCAATCGGCGCGGTATCATTCAATTTAGCAATTTGCTCTTTCACCCATTCGGGCTTTTCGCGGATTATGTTGATGTCTAACATGGTTTTGTCCTTTTAGTCTTGTAGTCTTTAGTCTTGTAGTCTTGTAGTCGGTGGGTCTGTGACCAATCGCTAATGGTCAATGGTCAATTGTCAATTGTCAATGGCTCGCGGCTGCTGCCGCGGAGTCGGGCATACCAGTGAAATGAACGCAGCGATTGCCTAAGCGACGATTGTGTTTTTGATGTCGGTTGTAGTTCATCGTTGTCCTCATTGCCTACTTGTCATGCTGAGCGAAGCGAAGCATCCCGTTCCTCTCTGCTGCCCAAGTCCGTTGGGATTCTTCGGGCTTCGCCCTCAGAATGACGGATGGAAATAAAAAAGTCCCCTCGCCGTTTCAGGACGAGGGGACCCGTGGTGCCACCTGAATTTATCAGATGCAGTTGGGAGTGGGCAGTTGGTAGTGGCGGAGTGCCTGCTGTCTACTGCGCACTGTTGACTGCTGACTGAACTCTGCTGCGCTGTAACGGGCGGACCCGGTTTGCCTTAATCGCTTATCGCTTTCGGCAGACGGCTCCGGAGGGGATTTCGGGCGATTGGATGTTGGCTTGCAGCGGCCGCCAACTCTCTGTGAATCCGCAACGCCGTACTTGTCTCCATCACGGCCGTTTTCTCTCATGTTGTCCGGGCATTATAGCGGGGGGGAGAACGGCCGTCAACCCTTCCCCTCTCTTATCTGCCTTTACGTTTCAATCACCATACGCCCTGCCACCACGTTGCGAATCCATGTAGCCGAACTGCTCACAGCTTTGCGAAACAGGTTGAAGATGATAGCATTCTCTTGTACCCAAACCATCAGGGAGAACCGGGATGAGCGATTCATTTGAGGCAGTCGGCAATCTGCATATGCACACCTACTACTCCGACGGCGAAGCGTGGCACGCCGAGATCGCCGAAGCGGCTATTGCCGCCGGTCTCGACTTTGTGGTTGTCACCGACCACAATGTTCTGGTGAAGGGGGTGGAGGGGTATTATGAAAATGAAAACGGCCGTGTTCTCCTCCTCACCAGTGAAGAAATCCACAACCCGCGCCGCCGGCCGCAAGCCAGCCACTTCCTGGCCTATGGCGTTCCCTATGAACTTGCCCCCTTTGCCGCTGACCCGCAGCAATTGATTGATGAGGTGAATAAAGCCGGGGGGTACGGCTTTCTGGCGCATCCTCATGAGCGAGAACTGACCTTGCTCAACATGGAAGATTTAGGCTGGCACGATTGGGACATCGAAGGGTTCACCGGGCTGGAAATCTGGAACTACATGTCCTGTTTCAAGAACGAATTAGTCAAAGCCGCCGCAGGTGTTCCCTTCAAGACTAAATTCTTGGGCTATCTGGCATTGCTGCGCGTTGTTTTGAATCCGGAAAAATATATCAGCGGACCCGACCCGGAGACACTAGACCTATGGGATCAGCTATTGACCGAGGGCAAGCGGGTATGCGCTATTGGCAACAGCGACGCCCACGGCACGTTAATCAGCCTGGGACGTTGGCAGCGAATCATCTATCCTTATGACTATCTTTTTCGCGCAGTCAACACCCACATCCTCATGCCAAAGCCGTTGAATGGTGATTTAGAACATGACAAGGCAATGATCTATCGGGCGATTGGCTCCGGTCATGCCTGGGTGGGGTATGATTTGCCCCACTCGACGAAAGGCTTTCGCTTCTCCGGCCAGGGCGTCAATCGGGGTATCATGGGGGACAAGGTGCAGCTTGATGCTGGGGCCACCTTGCAAGTGAAGACGCCGGTCCCGGCCGACATCCGCCTCATCTATGAGGGGGCGGTTGTTGCCAGCAATGAGAACAAGACGTACCTGACGTATATCCCGACGGAGGGGGGAGCGTACCGGGTAGAGTGCAGCCTGCCTTTTGCCGGGAAGAAGCGGGGCTGGATATACAGCAACCCCATTTACCTCTGGTGACAGAACCTTAAAGACCCTGAGGGTTTGCAGTCTTTCTGTAAGCAACCTGACGCTTGTAGCCAGGTCGTATGACAATTGTCATACTTCTCTGCTTTCCCCTTGTGCTACAATCAAACCATTAATGTTTGGATCTGAGAGGGTTTGCAAAACCTGTCAGGTCTTGATGGAATATACCAAGATGAGCAAACAAACACACGTCATTTCTAAACCGTTGCAACCGATAAAACGCGCTATGGTCATTGGCGCTTCTTCTGGCATTGGCGCGGCGCTGGTGCGCGAATTGAGCAGCCAGGGCTACCTGGTGGCCGCTTTGGCCCGGCGCGAGGCGGAGCTAAACGCCCTGTGTGGGGCGATTAACGCGGTATCGCCAGATGTGCCCCGCGCTTTTCCGTATGTGCATGATGTGCGGGAAACGGCCGTTATCCCCCAACTCTTCCAACAAATCGTCCAAGAACTCGGCGGGCTGGACCTGATCATCTACGCCGCTGGCGTGCAGCCGGCCGTCGCCCTGGATGAGTACGACTTCGCCAAAGACCAGGCGATGATTGAAGTAAACTTGCTAGGCGCTATTGCCTGGCTCAACGAGGCAGCCGGGCGCTTTGCCAGCGCCCGGCGCGGTCACATCGTCGCCATCAGCTCCATCGCCGGGGACCGGGGGCGCGTCGGCGCGCCGGTCTATAACACCAGCAAGGCGGGGTTAAACACCTATCTGGAAGCGCTGCGTAACCGCCTTTCCAAAAAGCGGGTTGCCGTCACCACCATCAAGCCCGGCTTTGTGGATACCGTCCTCCTGGCCAACGCCCCCAAAACCTTCTGGGTGATTTCCCCGGAAGCGGCGGCGCAACAAATCTTTGAGGCTATTCAGAAAAAACGGCAGGTGGCCTACATCCCGCCACGCTGGGGGTTAGTGGGGTTGATCATCCGTCATATCCCCTCCTTTATCTTCCGTCGGCTGAATTTTTAATAGTTGATAGTTGGGAGTTGGGAGTTGGGAGTTGATAGTTGGCATTTCACGCACCGACTACCCAACTACCCGACTACTCGACTACCAGACAACCCAACAAAACCCATGACTACGAAAACCACGACCTTAGACAAGAAAAACCAAACGGCCGTTCTCCCCTCCGACCGTCTGGAAGAAATCAGCGGCTGGGGCGAATCCACACGCGGCATGAGCTACGTCTACCGGCCCAGTACCCTGGAAGCGCTGGCTGGCGTGTTCAAGTTAGCCGCCAGCAACGGCCGTTCCATCGCCTTTCGCGGCGGCGGCAACAGCTACGGCGACGCCTTCATGAACGACGAAAACATCCTGCTCGACCTGCGCCGCCTCAACCGCGTCCTCGACTGGCAGCCAGATACCGGTCTCATCCGCGTCGAGCCGGGCATCACCCTGGATGAATTGTGGCAATACATCATCGAAGATGGCTGGTGGCCCCCCATCGTCACCGGCACGTCCAAGACCACCGTCGGCGGCTGCGCGGCGATGAACGTGCATGGCAAAAACGCCTGGCGCAAAGGGACCATCGGCGACCACATCCGCGAATTCGACCTGATGCTGCCCTCCGGCGAGATCATCACCTGTAGCCGGGAAGAGAACAGCGACATCTTCCACGCCGCCATTGGCGGCATGGGGCTGCTCGGCTGCTTCACCAGCCTGACGCTGCAAATGACCCGCGTCCACTCCGGCCACCTGCGCGTCTACACCCAGGCGCAGCCCGATCTGGCCGGGATGTTCGACTACTTTCACGCCTACGTGGACGAGTCGGATTATATTGTGGGCTGGATAGATGCGTTTGCCAACGGCCGTTCCCTCGGCCGGGGCGACGTGCATCGGGCCATGTATCTACCCGAAGGGGAAGACCCTACCCCCACCCAAAGCCTGCGCCTGGAAAACCAGCATGTGCCGGAAACCCTCTTCGGCATCGTGCCAAAATCCATCATCTGGCTGGGGATGCGCCCCTTCATGAACAACACCGGGACGCGCCTGATCAACAGCGCCAAGTACGTTGCCGGGCACGTTGGCGGCGGCAAAGTCTACCAACAGTCGCACGCCGCCTTCCACTTTTTGCTCGATTATGTGCCGAATTGGAAGAAATCTTACGGTCCCGGCGGGCTGATCCAGTACCAGCCCTTCATCCCCAAAGCGCAGGCGCAACAAGCGTTTGCCGACATCTTGCGCGTCTCGCAGCAGCATGGCTTGCCCAACTACCTCTCCGTCTTCAAGCGCCACCGCCCCGACGACTTCTTGCTGACCCACGCCCTGGACGGCTTCTCGCTGGCGATGGATTTCCGCATCACGCCGCAAAATCAGCAGAAGGTGTTACGGCTGACGCGGGAGTTGGATGAGATTGTGTTGGGGGCAAACGGCCGTTTCTACTTCGCCAAAGACAGCACCCTCCGCCCCGAAGTGGCTCGCGCCTACCTGGGCGACGCAGCCATCAGCCAATTCCGCGCCCTCAAAGAGCGCTGCGACCCCCACCACCTGCTCCAGACCAACCTCTGGCGCAGAGTGTTTGAATAGTTACTGGTTGCTGGTTGCTGGTGACTGTCCATTCTAGCCACCAGCAACCAGCGACCAACAACCAGCTACTCCTTGCTAATCCCCGTCACCTGTCCAAAGGTGTTAATCTGTAAAATCCATTCGCTGCCAATTTCCGCCTGGTTGAATTCCTGCTCCGTCGCCCGGTAGCGGTAGGTGTCCCCATCCGTGCGGAAAACGATGGTGTATTCGGCCGAGCGCGGCCCTTCACGCTGCCCGGAGGCGAGGCGAAGCTCCGGCCAATTTGGGTTCCGGTCGTTGCCAGTTAGCTGCGCCTGGTCCACGACCTGCCACTCCTCCACCGTAAAGGTGCAGAAATCGTCATATACCTGGTATTCGCAATCCTGCACCACCTGTCCAACACCCGTGCCGGTGTCAATGGTGTAGGGCGTGCCGCACACCTCCACCGAATTCGGCGCCGGATTGGACTGTGTGGAGCGAATTTCCTGGCTGCAAGAACGTATCTGCGCCCCGGCGGGGATGTTGTCCTCCCAATCCTGCTTTTCCACCGGCCGCAGCGCTTCAATGGCGATAGTCCGAGACCATTGCACATCAGTCACCCGGCCCACGTCGTCGGTGGTGCGATTCGCCAATACCATGAAGCCAATGCAGGCCACCACGCATAGCCCCACAATCCCCAGCACAATCCAGAGGACGTTGCGATTGGCAGCCACTGGCTCCTGCTTCTCAGCAGTCGGCCGGGTCTCGGCCAGACTGGCCCCGCACTGGCTGCAAGCGAGGGCGCTGGCGGGGTTCATCGCCCCGCAATAAGGGCAGGCCACATCGGGGGCGGGCTGATCGCGGTGCGCTCCGATGACGCGCCCCTTTTCCCGGCGAGTGCCTTCGTTTAATTCTGCCAGACATTGTTGGCATTGCGTCGCGTCGGCCGGGTTGCGTGCCCCGCAGAAGGGGCAATGGATGTCCGGCCCCGCCTCGGCTCGCGCGATTTTGGCCTCGTCGGTGATCAGCTTTTCAGCGGCCGGCTGCTCAAATTCCACATCGTCGGGCATAGGAGCCTGACAGACGAGGCATTTTTCAGCCGTGCCAGGGTTGCGCGCCCCACAGAAGGGGCAAGTCCATTCAAGTTCGGTATAACCCACTGTTTTACGTGTCATGTTAGTGCCTCTTTGTCACAACTGGTTGGTCAACTGAACTGGTTGGCTTGAATTCACCCACCAGCCCACAGGAAAACATTTAGGCGATCAGGTTGCCGGAACTTTGTGGTCCCCGCGCCTGAGCGCTTGCAGCGTGAGGACGAACAGCGTCAGGATGGTGATGGGGATGGCAAAATAAAGCATAACAGCGCTGAATGGGACCAGGGCATCATGCTGGGTAGCGGCGAGGACCAGATAAAGCGTATAGGCAACGTAATAAGCCAGCAACAAGACGCCTTCCCAACGCGAGATGACTCCGCCGGTGAAGAAGATGGGCAGGCAGGCGAAGGAAACGGCGATCATGATCGGAATGTCGAAGCTGATAATGGCCGGGGAAACAGCGATACCGCCAGGTGCGATGATGCTGGCCAGGCCGAGTACGCCAAGCATATTGAAAATGTTGCTACCGACAGCGTTACCGACGGCAATGTCTCGTTCACCACGAACGCTGGCGATAACCGAGGTAACTACTTCTGGCAGAGAAGTGCCAACGGCGATGACTGTCAGGCCAATGACCAGTTCGCTGACGCCCAGGAATTGGGCGAAGGCGACGGCGCTATTCACCAGCCAGTTAGATCCCTGCACCAGCATGACTAGCCCGATTGCCACGAGAAAGAGATTCTTGAGCCAGCCATTTAGGCCGTTTTTCCGGCCGAATTCCCGGTCGTATTCCGCTTTAATGTCGGCGTTTTCTTTACGGCTTTGGAAGATAAGAAAGACGATGTAGGCAATGAGGCTGGTGAAAAGCAGCAGGCCATCAACCCGGCTGAAGACGCCATTAAAACTGAAGAACCAGACGGCAAAAGAGGCGGCAATCATCAAGGGCACGTCTAGCCGGACTAACTGTTGCGAGACGACCAGGGGGGTGATCGTTGCGGACAGGCCGATAATAAGTAAGATATTGACGATGCTGCTGCCGATGATGTTGCCAACGGCAATGGCTGCCTGGTTGCTGAGGGCCGCTTTGATGCTGACGGCGAATTCGGGTGAACTGGTGCCGAAAGCGACGACGGTGAGGCCGACGACGAGAGGGGAGATGCCGGCCGCGACTGCCAGCCGGGAGGCTCCCCGCACCAATGCTTCGGCGCCGAAAATGAGGAGGATAAGCCCGGTGATGAAGAGCAATATAGTCATAAAATTCCTGTTTTGTCAGTACAAATCTTGCCCTATAAGTCTAATCGAAAACGGCCGTTCTGCCACCCCCATGTAAAATGATGAATGAGGAATGATGAATGGTGAATAAGGATGTTGAAACGGCCGTTTTCTACCTGTTAAAATCCTTTTCGTTCTTACAAAAATTCTATTTCAAGGAGTGGCGCAATGAAGTTAGCAGTATTTGGTGGGAGTCGGGGGGTCGGGCGACAGGTGATAGAGCAGGCATTGGCGGCTGGCCATGAAGTTCAGGCCTTGTTGCGCAGTCCTGATGCTTTCGACTTGACCCATCCTCAATTGACGATTGTGCCCGGCAATGTGCTGGAGGCGGCGGACGTGGCCGCTTGCATCGCCGGGGCGGAGGCAGTGGTGTGCAGCCTGGGCAATACCAAGAACAATCCGACCGGCGTGGTCACGACCGGGACAAAGCAGATCATCAGCGCCATGCAGGCGGCGGAAGTGCGCCGTCTGGTGGTTGTCACCTCCATTGGGGTGGGGGACAGCGCCGACCAGGTGCCGATGGCTTTTAAGCTGTTGATGAAGACGGTGTTGAAGGGGGTGATGGAGGATAAGGAGGAACAGGAAACGGCCGTTAAAACCTCTGGCCTCGACTGGATCATCATCCGCCCCGGCGGGCTGACCGATGGGCCGCGCACTGGCAGCTACAAAGCTGGTACGGACAAAACCATCCGCGCCGGGCAAGTCTCCCGCGCCGACGTCGCCGAATTTGTCCTGAAACAGTTAACCGACGACACCTATCTGCGCCAGACTCCGGCCATCAGTTAGAGCAAAAGGGCAGGCTTGAAGCCTGCCCTTTTTTCAAGCCATCCCCTTCCTAACCGCCACTTTCTCAATCTCCCGCTCGCAGCCCCCCGACCAGCACCCGCAGCCCTTCGCTGATTCGTTCTACCGAAAATCCGCGAACCTGCCTCTGGAATTGAAAAACATCGGCTGTCAGTGAGGCCAGGAGGGCATCGGCCAGATAGGCGATATCCAGGCCGGTCGGGATTTCCCTGGCATTCATGGCGGATTGCAGCAGCCCACTCACAGTCATATATTGCCAGAAGTGCGGCAGTTCTGCCTGGATACCGGGCTGGATAAGGCCGGCGCGCTGCACTTCGCACAGCAAGGGCGCGTGTTTCTCAGTGAAATGGATCAGCGCGTCGAAGAAAAATTCCAGTTGGGTCATGTAGGGGACGCAGCCATCATTCATCCGGCGAAATTCGCCAAGCATTTCGTTCTGAAATTCAGCCATCTGCTCGTCCATCAGCCCCAGGCACAGCTCTGCTTTGCTGGCGAAACGGCGATAGAGCGTGCCTTTGCCAACCTGGGCTGCCTGGGCGATGTCGGCCATGTTGACGTTGGCGACACCATGTTCGGCGAAAAGGGTTTCGGCCGTTTGCAGCAGCAGGCGGCGGTTGGCGGCGGCGTCGCGCCGTTCATGTCGCTGTTGTTCATCGCCTGATCCCAGGGGAATGGGGTCGCCGATGGATAGGTTTGTCGAGTTATTGCCCATATTTCACGTCATTGCCGCCCGCCCGTCCAAAATTCGTCGAAATTTGCCCTTGACAAGTGGACTCAAGTCCGCTATTATCATAGCACACATACGGACTACCGTCCACTTAATGACAAGTATTGCTAAAAAAGAGACCTAGTAAGGAGATTATAACCCAATGACCTGGCAAATTGATTATTCCCATTCACACATTTACTTCACAGCGCGTCACATGATGATTTCTAAAGTACGCGGCCGTTTTTCCCAGTGGGAAGGCTCCATCAACTTTGACGAGCAGAATCCGGAGAACACAACGGTTGACGTGACTGTAGACATGGCGAGCATTCATACTCGCGACGATCAGCGTGATGGTCACTTGCGCTCCCCCGATTTCTTCAACGTGGACGAATTCCCGCAGATGATGTTTAAGAGCAAGCGCGTCGTCATGGAAAATGACAACGAAGGTAAATTGTATGGCGATCTGACCATTCGCGGCGTGACAAAGGAGATCGCTTTGGATGTGGAATATGCTGGCCAGGCGAAAAGCCCATGGGGGACAGTGAGCGCCGGTTTCTCCGCCAAAGGCTCCCTCAATCGCAAAGATTGGGGCCTGACCTGGAACCAGACTTTGGAGACGGGCGGCGTTCTGGTGGGCGAGAAGGTTGAAATTGAGATTGAACTGGAATTGGTGAAACAAACTGAGGCTGTGCCCGCGTAAGCGATAAACAAGGCGATAAGACCTGACAGGTCTTTGAAGACCTGTCAGGTCTGAGAGTTTTGCATGAACCTTCTCCCCGATACGATTGAAATGGGTCGTGTGGCCCTGACAGTTGCCGACCTGCCCCGGTCGCTGAATTACTACCAGGAGCGGATTGGTCTGCGACTTTTGCAACGTGAGGGGCCAACGGCCGTTCTCGGCACAACAGAACGGCCGTTGCTCATTCTCCGGGAGCAGCCCGGCGCGCGCCCGGCGCGGGGGATGACTGGCCTGTATCACTTTGCCCTGTTGCTGCCCTCGCGTCTGGCGCTGGCGCAAACGCTGCGCCATCTCGTCCAAAGCGAAACGCCGATTAGCGGCGCGGCCGACCATCACGTCAGCGAGGCCATTTACCTGACCGATCCCGATGGGCATGGCATCGAGATTTACCGGGACCGGCCGCGAGTGGACTGGGTGGATGAAAACGGCCGTTTTCATCTGACCACCGAACCCTTCGACGCCGATGGCGTTCTGTCTGAACTGACCTCTGACGCACCTGGCTGGACCGGACTGCCCGCGCAAACCGTTATGGGGCACGTTCATCTTCACGTCAGCCAGATGACCCCGACGCTCGACTTCTATCTCAACACCCTCGGCTTTTCCCTGATGGCTCGCTACGGTCCATCGGCCAGTTTTGTGGCGGCCGGGGGCTATCACCACCACCTGGGGCTGAACACTTGGGCGGGCATCGGCGCGTCACCGCCCGGCGCCGACCGGGCGCGGCTGCTTTGGTACGAAATCTTACTGCCGGACGAAGCAGCGCTAGGACTGTTAGCCGCCCGGTTGGGTGATGCTGGGGTGGCGTATGAGGAGGGGGAAAACGGCCGTTCTCTCCATTTTCAAGACCCCTCTGCCAACCACCTCATCATCCGTTCATCCGAGTCATGAGTTGGAACACGACTTTTGCACCTTAAAAACTAATACGCCAAACAGCAAAAAACGCCCATCC
>CAYONK010000054.1:1462-12096 GCA_964405285.1 uncultured Ardenticatenaceae bacterium | reverse complement strand
GACTACTCCCCCCACAATTAAGTCTAAATAAGAAATCGGCCGAATTGCCCAAGAGTAGCTGTGTTTTTAAGGATAAAACCTTAGAATTTAGAAGATGGCTCACGTCACCGCTTCCATCCTGGCCGAGATGCTGCGCGATAGTTTGCGACAAGGGCAAACACCGCGTTTGACGGTCAGCAGTAACAGCATGGCGCCTTTGTTGCGCCGCGATGATCAGATTACGTTGGAGGCTGTCACCGTTGGGGCGCTGCGCATTGGCGACATCATTACAGTAGCGTCTGTTTCCCAGGTGATGACCCATCGTTTTTGGGGTGTGACGGATGATAGCGGGCAGGTTTGCCTGCTGACGCGCGGCGATAGACCGTTGGTTTTTGACGCTCCCTGGCCCGCAGAAGCGTTGATTGGCCGGGTAAACGGCCGTTTACGCCACAATCGCCATCTCAACCTGGGAGCTGGCCCCGGATGTTGGCTCAACCGGCAGCTATGCCGGCTGGCGCAGCGGGAAGTTGATTGGTGGGGCAGGCCACAGGCGCAGCGCCGCTGGCTCCGACGGGGGTTGCGCGGCTTGCTTTACGGTTCGGCACTGCTGCTCACAACCGTCATCGGCGTCTTCTTTGGGAAACAGGCGCACCCTTCTTAACTTCATACAGGTGGGATAATTGCATAGGGTCACATAGCAAAGAGATGCGTATTTTTCGTTGGGCAATTTTATTTTTACTGGCTGGCGCAACGGCCGTTTTCTTGGGAACGGCTATTTACGCCTACCACCTGATCACTCGCCCCCAACCAACAACCTATAATCAACCCGGCGACGTTTCCCCAGCCACTTCCGTCATTGATCTGGTGATGGAAGAAGGTGGTCTGGCGCTAGTTTCCGCCGCCCGCCTGCTGACCAACGATTGGCGGCGCAGCGAACCAGCCACCGAAACGATCCGTTTCAGCCGGGTCAGCAGTTCGGCCCCCTACTTGCTGCCCGGCTATAACCCAACAATAACTGACCAGATGAACGATCTACCCGGACCGGTCACTGGCAGCAATCGCCCACCAGGAAGCAGCACTCTCCTGAGCGGCAAAGCCAGCACCCCTTGCCCGGCCCCAACAATGAGCCGCCGTCTGGTTTGGTCGCGCCCCTGGCCCACCGTCCCAAATCCGGCCACCGTCTGCCTCTGCCCAGAGGTTGCCGATCCGCCGCTGCTCGCCAGCGCCCCCTAGATACAAACAAACGACTAACAGGTAACTGTAACACTGTAAACAGCAATTCTCAATTTAACAAGAGAGGTGTCATGCTGAGAGCCTGTGCTGAGCAGCGTCGAAGCATCCTCCGAAGCATCCCGTTCTCCTGGAAAATCCGGGGCCGTAGGGATGCTTCGCTTCGCTCAGCATGACAATTGCGCGTGAACAGGGCAGAAGAACGCCAATGCCAAGCCCAAATTGAGAATTGCTGCACTGTAAACTGAACTGTTGACAGCTCTTTCTGCTTTGTGGATAATTCTGGTTGAAATTCATGGTAAGGAAGTACCTATCAGGTAAATTATGACACGGTAAGTTCACCCCCTTCACAGGCTCCCCCTTTTGTCTGATTGTCGGCCGCGCTGGCGGCCATAGGCGAAGATCGATCCGTCCAACATCTCTGGGCGGCGCTTCGCATCGGGAGGTGAACAGATGCTTACCGCACACCAACTTTCTAAAGCCTACGGGCTGCAATCCATCCTTGTTAATATCTCTTTTTCGATCAACGCCGGAGAGCGCGTTGGCCTGATCGGGCCGAACGGCTGCGGCAAGACGACGCTGCTGCGCCTGCTGACTGGCGAAGAAAAGCCGGACAGCGGCCACGTCAGTCTGTCCCCGTTTGATTTACGGGTGGGGTACCTGGCGCAGGGATTAACGGCCGTTGCCAACCAAACCATCGCCCAACTCCGCCACACCCTCGTCGGCGACCCCGCCCTGCTCGAAGCAGAACTGGCCCGCCTGGCCCAGGCCCTCGTCGAGCAGCCAGACCAACCCGCCCTGCAAGCCGCCTACGACCAGACGCTAGACCGCCTGACGGCCAGCGCCAGCGACCAGATAGCTACCACCTTCGCCGCCTTTGGCCTGGACCACCTCGACCCGGAGCAGCCCGTCGGCCAACTCAGCGGTGGGCAAAAAACCCGGCTCTCCCTGGCCCTGACGCTGCTCGGTGACCCGCAGCTTCTCCTGCTCGACGAACCGACCAACCACCTGGACATCGCCATGCTGGAATGGCTGGAGGAGTGGCTGGCGAGTTTCCCTGGCGCGGCGCTCATCGTCTCCCACGACCGCACGTTCCTGGACCAGACCGTCAATCGGATATTGGACCTGGACCCGCGCAAGCACACACTGCGCGAATACGCCGGTAACTACAGCGATTACCTGGAGCAATATCTGGCCGAGCAAGAGAAGCAATGGGCCGCCTACCGCGACCAAAACGCCGAAATTCGCCGGATGAAGCAAGACATCATCCGCGTCAAGGCGCAAGCCTCCTACACCGAACGGCAGGCCAGTTCCATCAGCATCGGCGGCGGCGAGATGAAGCAAAAGGGAGCCAAAGATTACCATCAAGGCATTGCCAAGAAGGTGGCCCGCAAGGCCAAATCGCGGGAGAAAAAGCTAGATCGCTACCTGGAAGCGGACGACCGGGTGGAAAAACCGGCGCGAAGCTGGCAGATGAAACTGTCGTTTGATGAGGCGGCCCACCTGGGGCGGGACGTGCTGGCTTTAGAAGAGTTGGCCGTCGGCTACCCCGGCCACGCGGCGCTGTTGACGAACCTAAATCAGTATGTGCAAGGCGGGCAGCGCGTGGTCCTGACCGGCGAGAACGGCTGCGGCAAGACAACACTGCTGCGGACGATTGCCGGGCAGATCGCGCCGCTGGCCGGCCGGGCGCGGCTCGGCAGCAGCGTGCAATTAGGCTACATGGCGCAAGAGCAAGAGCTATTGGACCCAACGAAAAGCGCGTTGGAGACGATCTTGGGCGTGGCGGCGCTGAATCAGACGGAGGCGCGAAGCTTCTTGCACCAATTCCTCTTCAGTGGCGATGACCCGCTGCGGCCGACGGGGCAGTTGAGCTTTGGCGAACGCTCCCGGCTGGCGCTGGCCTGTCTGGTGGCCCAGGGCTGTAACTTCCTGCTGCTCGACGAGCCGATCAATCATCTAGACATCCCCTCGCGGACCCAGTTTGAGGAAGCCTTGCGCCAGTTCCAGGGCACGGTGCTGGCAGTGGTCCACGACCGCTATTTTATTGAGCGGTTTGCCGATGAGGTGTGGCTGGTGGAAAACGGCCGTTTGCAAGTCACCCTGGCTTAAAGAGATTGGAGATTGGGTCAATCTCTAATCTCCAATCTCAGTTCAGCAAAATGACAGCAGTACTATTGACAAAAAAAAAAACGACGCATATTTTATAATAAATCGTGTAGGTTCATACCAACCACGCACCACAAGTCGCCGACCATACAAAGAAGCCTGACCTACAAATCTTGAACAACTGCGCCAGGGGTATTTGGAGGTGAGTCATGTCAAAATTTGCGAAGTTTCTCTTCATTTTCATCTTAGGTCTGACATCAGCCTGCCGTTCTCAAGTGAATGAAAGCGACCTGAAAACGGACCCGTTGCATGACAACGCGCCACCGCCAGCCAACTTAACGGCAGAGAACGGCGGTGCGGAATCCAGCAGCGCCCGATTACCAGCCGATCCTATGCTGGTATGCCAGGATGACGCCGGTGTTCAATACTGGCGATTTGATGCGAATAAACAGACGTGGAGCCAAAATCCTTCTGATTTACTCAACTCAATCACATTTGCGATTCAGGGGCTGCACCCTCTGGCAAACAACGATAGCTTTCTCATTTACGGCAACGCAATTGATGACGCGGGAAACGCCCGGTTCCAAATCTTCTTATGGGAAGATGGTCAGGAAAAGCTGGTGTTTGCTGCCGAAGATCGTTACGCAATGTTGCCGCAGCTAAGCGCTTTTTCTTCTTCAGGCAACGAGCTTTACGCCCATCAAACGGACGCCCCCTACACCCTGTTCCAAATCAATCCCGCCAGTTGCCAGGCAGGCGATTGCGACTTTGTCATGGCCGGCGAATTTCTCCTTCCCTCCCCCCAGGGCGGTAAAGAGCTGATTTGGGACTTTGCCGATTGGACAATCCAGATCAAGGACAGGCAGGCAGAAAACGAAGGGAAGGCCGATATAGGTGGAATGCCTTTTTGGCTAAGTGAAAACCGGGCAGGGTATTTGCGCTCGACGGATGGGCCGCCTGCTTTGGGCGGGACACACACTGAACTCGTCATTTGGCAACTTGACGACGAGTCTGGCCCGCGCGTCGCGCTGGACAGTGAAACAGCGAAGGGCGCTCTTATTGAGCAAGGGTATGGCAGCAACCCGGATGACCTCATTCTGATCAATGCCAGGGGGAGCGCTTCTCATCCGGAGATCGTTCTGGTGAGCGCCACAGACCCAAACAGGCCAGCCCGCGCCATTCTTTTGGTGGTCAACCTGCAAACAGACCAGATTAGCTATGTGCCCGGATTAACTTCCGCCTCATTACACCAACTGGAAATATCTCCTGATGGTCATTTTCTCGTTGTCGCGGCTTCTGATGAAATGCAGTTATACGCTTTTGAGACGGGCGAGACGGTTCGTTTTCCCTGGAGCAAACAAACAACTGACTGGGAACAGGCAAGAAGCCACGCTTTTTCGACTGCGGGAGAGTGGTTGTTGTTGCCATCTGGCACAACAATCTTTGTGGCACAACCAGGAACGGGAGCCGCGCAAGAGTTCAATCTGGCAGGGCAAACTTGTGCGTTTGGGGTCTGGCTCAATAACCCAGGCAACCATCTTCGGTAGTCTTGAAAGCTGCTGGGAGATTGGGAATGGAGATTGGAGGTTGGAGATTGGGTTAATCTCCAATCTCCAATCTCTATCTCCCCTTCGCCTCGGCCAGAATCGCCTCAGCACGCCAGGCGGAGGCTTGCAGAATGCCGGAGAGTTGGTCAACCGGCGTCTTGATGAGAGCGGCAGCCGTGTGGATACCGGCGTTGTGCAGCCGTTTGGCGAACAGCGGACCGATGCCGTGTATCTCGGTGAGGTCTTCGGGGGAAACGGCCGTTTCCCCCTCCTTCTTCGCCTCACCCCCCAACGAAATATACGAAGATGGCAGCACTTCCTGCTCCACCAACGCCGCCTGCAACTGCCGCAGCCGGGCGTCCGTCACCGCCATCCGGTCCAGCAACTCCAACGCCCCATCCTCCGCCGCCGTCGCCTTATACCAATACCAGGCTATCGCCGAAATCAGCAAACTAAAGGCCAGCCCCAGGAAAAAAGTCTTTGGTTTCATCACTCGTCTCCTAATTAGAGAGATTGGAGAGCGGAGATTGGAGATTAGAGATTGTATGAATCTCCAATCTCTAATCTCTAATCTCTAATCTCTAATCTCTAATCGCCACTCTCCTGAAAAATCAGTTGGTTCAACGCTTCCCGCGCGGCCGGGAGGTGCTGCATCGCCCGCCAATCGCCGCGAATGGCCTGGGGGCTTTCGATAGCCAGTAATAGTTGGAAAGGGTCCGTCTGGGTGGGCGCGCCGGCCGCCCGCGTGGCCTGCCAGAAGGGGCGCAGCGTCGTTTCCCAATCGCCGTAGGCCGCCCGCAGCCAGGGCCAGACGCGCCGGAACTCCGCCTCGGCCGCTTCCGGCTCCATTTTCTTCCGGTAGACACCGACGACAATCCGCTCCAATACGTCCCAATGGGCGATAAATTCGGCCAGCCGGTCATCGGCGGACCATTGTTGGAGGAAGTGGGTGAAAGGATTCATGAAATGGTCAATCGTCAATCGTCAATGGTCAATGGCTAACGGCAGATGAGGATGGGCTGGGGGAAGGTTTGCAGCATTTCGTCCACCAGGCTGCCCATGACAATGCGCCAGAAGGGTTGCCGTCCGAAACCGCCCATGATGAGCAAGTTACTGTTGTGGGCAACGGCCGTTTCCCGGATCGCCGGTCCCATTTTTTCCACCACTTTCACCACAATCTCCGCCTGAACGCCGTGCGCTTCCAGATATTGACGAGCGTGGTCGGCGGTGTCTGCCGGAACGCGCTCGTTGACCCCAACCAGAACAACCAATGGAAAATGATAACGCGCCGCCCGATAGGTCGCAACAAACAGCGCCTCCTCCGCTTTCGGGCTGCCATCATACGCCAGCAGCATTCGGTCGAGTTGGCTGTTTGCCCCCGCGGGCACGGCCAGGATGGGGCGCGGGCAGCGTTGCAGCAATGGCGTCAGGCCAGAGCGCAGCCGGTCGGTTAGATGTTGGCCGGGCGGATAACGCAGAGAGAACACCACCAGGTCGGCCCAGGGAGCGCGGCGCAAAAGCGCCTGGGAGACCAACCCTTCGTCTACGGCAAATTCGCAACGCACGCCCCACTCACCGCAGCGCCAGAAGAACTTATCGCGGAGCAGTTGCAGGCGCTCTGTCTGGGCCGTTTGCTCAGCAGCGGTTAGATCAGCTTCTGGCCGGGCAACGTAGACGCCGAGTAAACGGCCGTTTGCCCGCCCCGCCACAATCAACGCCTGCTCCAGCGCTTGCCAGTGCGACTCGTCATCGCCCAGGGCAACCAGGATATCGTTGAAAATATGTTCCGGGACCAACGGCTCCAGCCGCTCTTCGCGCCAGATGCCCGGCTTTGGCCCCGCGCCTAACTCATCCGGGATCACCGCCCCAATCAGGCGGGAGATGACCGGGCCGTTACGTTCGCTTTTGCTTTCGGCCAGGTTGGCAACGGCCGTTGCCGCGTCAGGCTCCCAACCCAACTGCTCCTTCAGCTCCCGCTGATAATCAGCCAAGAGCGCGTATAAATCCGCCTCGGTTCGCCCTGGAAACTCGCTGAAAACACCGCGCTCATAAAGCAAAGCGACCACCGGCAAATACACCTCATCATACCAATGAGTCACCGCCTCCTCATAAGAAACCTCGCGCTGCCAATCGAGGCCCATGAAGTAACGATGTACGTCAATATGTTCGCGCAGCAGGCTGTAAAAACCGGGCCAGGTCATCTGCAAATCCACCCCCGGCCGCAGATGATCCAGGTTCGTCTCCTCCAGAAAATTGGCGTACCGCTCTTTGGCGATAATCGCCTCCGGGTCATCGTCGGCGCTGAGGGGGACGCGGGTTTGTACTTCAGTGACGTAGGCTTCGATGGTCTCGTTGCCCAACTGCCGGGCGATAGAGACGCGATGATTGCCATCGCGCACAAAATAGGCGTCGCCGATTTTGTAGACCTCGATGGGCGGCACGCCAGTAGAACTGAGAAAGGCAGCTTTCACTTTGGCCCAGCGCTCCTCGTTGCTGTCTTTCATCGGCAGAAAATTGCGGGTGAAGTCGCCGGAACGGCCGACGCTGCCGACGATGGCTTTGAGCGGAATCTCCTGGATGCCACGTTCGGCGACGCCGGTCATCTTCAGGCTTCGGCGCACATCTTCATAGGAAAGCAGTTCAAATGATTCGCCGCGTAGCCGGGCCAGCGTTTGTTGCATGGCGGCCTGGCGGCGGGCCTGGTTAAAATCTTCTAACGCTTTGCGATAAGCGATTGGGTTTTCTAACATCTTGTTTCCTAGATTGAGAGACCTGACAGGTTTCTAAAAACCTGTCAGGTCTGACTGTTTAGCGGCAAATCAGCATGGGGTGGCGGAATTCGTGCAGCATCCGGTCTACGGTGCTGCCGAGGACCATATGCTGCACCGGCCGGAAGCCGAAGCCGCCCATGATGAGTAGATCGTTTTTGTGGGCAACGGCCGTTTCCAGCACAGCGTCAGCGATGGGGCGTTGGCGGAGTTCGTAAACGGCCGTTACCTCCTGTTCCTGCAAATAAGCCTGTGCCAGATCTAACGCTTCCGGCGTGGTGTAATTCGTCTCCACCGTCAACACCGTCAGCGCCGCGCCCCAACGCAGGGCGACGTAAGCGGCCACAAAGAGCGCTTCATTCGCCTTCGGGCTGCCATCGTAAGCCAGCAATGCCCGCTTCATGGCCGAATTTCGGCCGCGCGGCACGGCCAAAATCGGCCGGGGGGTGCGCTGGATGAGGCTGGTAAAGCCGGAGCCGCGCCGGGCGATGGGCGCGTTGCGCGGCGGATACATCAAATTGACGACCAACAAATCGGCGAAAGCGGCCCGTTCGATGATGGTGCGGTTCACCCCGCCGGCGACAATCGCCAGTTCGCCCGGCACACCCGCCTGCTCGCAGCGTTGGGCGAAAAGCTGCTGCACGTTGACCGCCTGGGCGCTTTCTAATAGATCGTCGCTCTCCACGACGTGCAGCCCTAGCAATTGCCCCCCCTCGCGGCGGGCGACGGCTACGGCCTGCTCGAAGGTGAGCCAATCTTCGTGGATGCCGCGAATGGGGACGAGAATGCGGGGGAAGAGATGTAGACTGCGCAGCGCGGCCAATTCGCGCCGCCATTGGCCCGGTTCGGGGCCATCGGCGAAACCGGGCGGGCGCAAGACCTCAATCAGCCGCTCGCTCAGGTCGGTTTGGATGCGGCTGCGGGCGAGGTGGGAAACGGCCGTTACCACATCCACATCCCAGTCCAACGCCTCCTCCAACTCCGCCCGCCGCTCGGAGAGCAGGATATACATGTCCGCCTCCGTGCGCTCCGGGAAGTTACGCAGCGCCCCCTGCTCGCGCACCAGACGGATGATGGGCAGGTAGACCTGCTCATACCATTCGGCGGCCGCGTCGGCGTAGGTGATGGGTTCGCCGCGCCGCTCGGCGATCCGCGCCCGCTGCGTTTCGATTTGGGCCAGCAGGGCGCGGTAGTTCCCGGCGAAGGTCATGGAAAGGTCGGCTTCCGGGAAGCGTTGGTCCAGATTGGTCTGCTCTAAAAAGTCGAGATAGCGCTCTTTGCAGATCAGTTCGGTGGCGTCGGCGTGGTCGGAGAGGCCGACGCGGGCTTTCACTTCGACGACGCGGGCGGTGATCGTTTCGCTGCCCAACTGCCGGGCGACGGAGACGCGATGATTGCCATCTATGACGAAGTAGGCGTCGCCCACTTTGTAGACTTCGATGGGGGGCATTCCGCGCATGTCGTTAACGGCCGTTTTCACCCTCACCCACCTCTCTGCATTCTGGTCCGACCGGGGCATGAAGCTGCGGGTGAAGTCCTGATAACGGCCGACGCTGCCGACGATGGCCTCCAACGGGATTTCCCGCACGCCCACCTCTTCGCCGTCGGCGAATTTCAGCCGTTCGCTCACCTCGTTATAGGGCAGCAAATCGGCCGATTTGCCGGTGACGCGGGCCAACAACTGCTGCATGGCAGCCTCGCGGCGGGCGCGGCGGAAATCACGAACGGCCGTTTCGTAGCGTAAATTCTCAGGACTCGTCACATGAGACATAGGTCGCACCAAGACCTGACAGGTTTCCGAAAACCTGTCAGGTCTGGATAATTATACTCCGTGTTGCCCATTCAGGAACCGTATGTTACACTCCGCGCCATCATGAAAACAGTGGTAAATTTGACCCAGACTCTCCACCCCGCCGTTGGGCATCACGCCCACCATCACCAACACCGGCTTCCGTTTCCCCTGGGTTAAAACGGCGCGCACCCGCGCCCCACAAGGTAGGTAATTCGCACCCTCCTCAGAACCCTGGGGAGGGTGTTTTGTTTTAGTCGAGTAGTCGGATAGTCGGATAGTCTTGTAGTCGAGGGTTGGATGGCCGACTACTCGACTACCAGACTACTCGACTACCAGACTACCAGACTACCAGACTACAAGACTAGGAGACTACATGACTCGTTCCGACATCCGTCTGGCGCTGCCGAGCAAGGGGGCGCTGCAAGAAGAGGCATTAGAATTACTGGCAAACTGCGGCCTGAAGGTGTACCGGCCCAATCCGCGCCAGTACAAGGCGACCATCCCGGCGCTGCCGGGCGTGGCGGTGCTGTTCCAACGGCCGGGCGACATCGTCGTTGGCGTGCGGCAGGGCAGCATTGATTTTGGCATCACCGGCCTGGACATCATCGCCGAGAAGGGCAACCTGAACGGCGACCGGCCCATCCTGACGCTTCACGAGGCTTTGGGCTTTGGCCCCTGCACGCTCAATCTGGCCGCGCCGGAGGAGACGCCAGTGCAGACGATGGCTGATTTGCGGGCATGGGCGGGGGAGTTGGCGGAAAACGGCCGTTTCCTCCGCATCGCCACCAAATTCCCCAACACCACCGCCCGTTTCCTCGACCAACACGCCATCACGCCCTACAAGCTGATCGACGCCGAAGGCACGTTGGAAATCGCCCCGGACATCGGCTTCGCCGACCTGATCGCCGATTTGGTCTCGTCGGGGACTACCTTGCGCGACAATCATTTACGGCCGTTAAGCGACGGCCTCATCCTCGAATCGCAGGCGGCGCTGATCGCCAATCGGGAAGCGCTGCAAACGCGCCCGGAGATGCGGGCCGTCGCCCGGCAGTTTTTGGAGTACATCGAGGCGCATTTACGCGCCCAGGGGTCCTATCTGATCATCGCCAATGTGCGCGGCGAATCGCCGGGAGCGATTTCGCGGCAGATGGCCGGACGGCCGTTTATCTCCGGCTTGCAAGGCCCCACCATCGCCACCATCGTCCCGCC
>CAYONK010000054.1:0-1362 GCA_964405285.1 uncultured Ardenticatenaceae bacterium | reverse complement strand
ATCATGATCAAGATTTTGTCTGTAGCAGAGGCCCAGGCTTCGATTTTGCGGCGGGAGATGGCGTTGGAGCCGGAGATTCCGGCCGGGTTGCAAGCCGGGTTGGACCGCTTGTTTGGTGCGGGGGCGACGCCGGAAACGGCCGTTTCCCGCATTCTCCGCGAGGTGCGGCAAGGGGGTGACGCCGCTTTGCGTCACTGGACGGAGCAGATTGATGGGGTGAAGTTGGGCGGTTTGCAGGTGGGAGATGAGGAGCGGAAAACGGCCGTTGCCCGCATCCCAACCGAACTCGCCGACGCCCTGCGCTTCGCCGCCGACCGCATTCGCCGCTTCCATGAATTACAGCCCTTGCCGAATTGGACGACAGAGACGTTGGGCGGTGTTCTCGGACAGCGCGTCACGCCGATTCAGCAGGTAGGGGTTTATGTGCCCGGCGGGACCGCCCCGCTGCCCTCCAGCTTGCTGATGGCCGTTGTCCCGGCGCAGGTGGCGGGCGTGCCGGAGATTGTGGTGGCGACGCCGCCGGGCAAAGATGGCCGGGTGAGCGACGTGATCCTGACGGCGGCGGAGATTTGCGGGATCAAGACGATTTACACGTTGGGCGGAGCGCAGGCAGTGGCGGCGCTCGCTTTTGGCGCGGAGAGCGTGCGCCGGGTGGATAAAATCGTTGGGGCGGGGGGGCTGTTTACCACGCTGGCGAAGCGGCAGGTCTACGGCATTGTCGGCATTGATGGGCTGTATGGCCCGACGGAGACGGTGGTGGTGGCAGACGACAGCGCCGATCCGGCCTGGGTAGCCGCCGATATGTTGGCTCAGGCAGAGCATGATGTGTTGGCAACGGCCGTTCTCTTCACCCCCTCCCGCCCCTTTGCCGAAGCGGTCCAGGCGGAAATCGGCCGGCAGATGGAGCAGCTCAGCCGCGCCGACATCATCGCCCAATCGCTCAACGGGCAGGGCGGCATTGTCCTGACGGCCGATTTGGATGAGGCGTGCCGCCTGGCCAGCGACTTCGCGGCGGAGCATACCTGCATCGCTACGCGCAATCCGGCCAGCTATGCGGGCAAAATTCCGAACGCGGGCGGCCTGTTCATCGGCGAACGCAGCTTTGAAGTGTTGGGCGACTATGTGGCCGGGCCGAGCCATGTCATGCCAACCAGCGGGACCGCCCGCTTTGCCTCGCCGTTGAACGTGCTGGATTTTGTCAAAATCAGCAGCGTGATTCAGCTAGACGATGCGACGTCGGCCGTTCTCAGCCCTATTGCTGCCCAATTGGCCTACGCCGAAGGGCTGACCGCCCACGCCAACGCGGCAGAGAAGAGGGTTTAACTGTTTTCACACCAGGTCATGCTGAGCGCAGCGAAGCAT
>CAYONK010000053.1:0-12105 GCA_964405285.1 uncultured Ardenticatenaceae bacterium | reverse complement strand
CGGCTCATAGCTCACGCTCACCTCGGCCGTTTCATACAGCCGGTAGCTGCTCAAAAGATTGTTCTCCTGGTAAGACTCCAGGCGTAAAGCGCGGCCAGCATAGGGCAGATCGCCCAGGTCGTCCGGTTCGCCGGTCGCTTCATAGGTGACGACGGTATCGGCGAAGACGGAGCCGCCGGGGAAGAGGAGTTGGCTGCCAGTGGCGTTGAGCGTGCCGGTAGTAACCGGTGTCAACATGACCTGCGCGTCTACCATCTTTGTCGTGACCGGGCTGTTGTTTTGTGCCACGAAGCCGCCGTCGGCCGCCACGTTGTACTCATTGTTGACCAGGTCGCTGCTGGCGCTGACGGTGAAGGTGAAAACGGCCGTTTGCCCATACCCGCCCAATTCCGCCAACGACCACTGCACTTCGTTCCCTACCAATGCGCCGCCGCCCAGGTAAGTTGTGCCAACGGGCAGCGTATCGCGCACCAGCAGATTGGTGGCGGTCATGGCCCCGCTGTTGGCGATGGTGAGGGTGTAGACGAAGGGCTGGCCGGTAACGGCCGTTGCCGGAGCCACCTTGTTAATAGACAAATCTGGGTCGGGGCCGCTGCTGACCCGCACCGGCTGAATGCCAGCGGCGAAGGCGCCGCAGTTCTCCACCTGCACCGCGACCAGGTGGTCGCCCGCCTCGCTGAAGCGGAAGGCGGCGTTGGGGAAGCCCTGCCCCGTCTCCGGTTCCGGTGTCCAGGTATAGGTGATGGGGATAGAGGCGTCGAGGGGGGAAACGGCCGTTGTGTACAACAGCAGCTCATCCACCAACCCCGTCCCCGGTCCACTGAGCGTTACGTCAGCCACCGCCACTTCGCAACCGGCCGGCAGCACCGTAAAGACGCCCAACACATCCCCATCCTGGGCATTGGGATCGTCGTCGCCGCCGCTCTTGCTGTCCACACGGAACTCCACGTTATACGTACCGATGGCCGCCGGGCCAAAGGTCAACGTCGGCGTCATAATCGCCGTCAGCCCGGAGCCGGAGAAACTGCTTTGCGCCAGATGAAGCGAGACGGTATCGGTCAGCACCAGGGTCACATCCTCGCCCGGCAGCCCTTCGCCGACAATCTCTTCCGAGGCGTTGAGCAACCGGTAGAAGCTGCCCGCGCCCGGCTGTTCCACCACCCGCACCCAGGCGGCGATCTCCCCTTCCTCGTTCCGCAGCCGCATATCCATAGCCTGCATATCGCGCCAGGTGCCAATGGTGATTGGCACGGTCCAGCTAATGACAAAGCTCTGGCTGACGCCCGCGCTGACGCTGCTGCCCGATTCCGGCGACATCATCTGGCTCTCGCCCAGGAATGGGTCGTAGATGGGCAGGGCGCGGCTGTTGGACAGACCGCCGCCGGGGCCGGGGTTTTCTACCGTAATCCAGGCGTTGCGCGGCCAGGGCCAGTAGATGTCGCCACCCAGGACGCGAATATAGATCAGGGTAGAGCTGCTGTAGAATTTAGCCCTCAGGTTGCCGTTGATCCGCACCTGCGATTCCGGCATAAAGTTATTGCCATAGATCGCCACCCAGAAATCAGAGCCAAAGAAGCTGCCATACACCCAACCGGGGCTGAGATGGCTGATTTGCGGCGCGGGGTTCAGCGGTTCCGCCTGAGTCGAGGCGCTGATCTGGTAGCCGCCGGTGGCATTGTTGACGCTGCGGGCGCGAATCTGGTACATGCCATTTTGCGGCAGCAGGTAGCCGTTGATCAGGGCGTTGACCCCACCGCCACCGTTGTCGTTGAAGGCGACGCGGAAGCCGCCGGGGGAGAACAGTTCCAGGTAGGGGTCGTGGCTGCCGCTGGTGCGATTCATCCGTAAGGTTAAACGCTGCCCGGCCGAGCCGAAGTAATAGTAGTGGTCCACGTCCCCGGCGGGCGAGATGAAGCCATTGAGCGTCTGGTTCGCGCCGATGGTGCGGAAATCGTCGCTGTCGCAGTTGATCAGGACGCACAAAGAATTCCAGGTGTTTAGCCGCCGCTTGGTGACAAAGCCGCCGCTGCGCTGGTCGGTGATGGTGGGGCCGCTGCTGGTGAGGGCGGTGATGATTTGCGGCACGGTGGCGTTGGGCTGGGCCTCTTTGAAGGTGGCGATAGTGCCGGCCACGTGGGGGGCGGCCATCGAAGTGCCGCCCCTTGTCTGATAAATTGGGTTCATGCTGGTGGGGACCGGGGCCAGAATCGGCGTGCCGGGAGCGATGAGATGGGTCAAAGGGGAGATGTTGGAGAAGCTGGCAACCTGGTCATTTTTGTCGCTGGCGGCAACGCTGATGGCTGGCGTGAGGCAGGCGGGGGCGGCCATGGCGTTGCGGTAGCCGCTGTTCCCGGCGGCGATGACGGTGGCTACGTTCTGATCACGCAATTGCTGGATGGAGAGACGAAGGCTGTTGAACTCTGGCAGCGCGTCGCAAGGGGCCGTATATTGACCACCGCCCAGGCTCATATTGGCGGCGGCCACGTTGATGGTGGGATTGCCAACGTGCAAGCCCCATACCCGGTTAAGCCCGGCTATCTGGTCGGACCGGTAGGAAAGGGTGCAAGGGCTGGTGCGGTTGACGTTTTGGCAGGGCGTGATGCTGCCGCTGTCGCTGAAGCGGCTGAAGACCTGGATGGGAATGAGCCAGGCGCCGGGGGCGACGCGGGCGGCGATGCCGGCCACATGGGTGCCGTGGTCGCAGCCGCTAATGCCCTGGGCGCAGTTGAGGCCGGAATTGTTGGCGGTGGAACTGGTGACGCCGCCAGGACAGAGGGAACTGGCCCCCTGGCTGGCGACGTTGCTGGAATAGCACGCTTCGGAGATGACTTTGCCGAACAGGGCGGGGTGGCTTTTTTGCACGCCGGTGTCGAGGATGGCGACGCTCCAGCCGCTGCCGGTGTAGTTGAGGAAATGGTTGTTGTTGGCGCCGATGAGGGGGATGGTGTCGTCCATCAGCGGCGGGGTGGGCACATCGAGGCTGATTTGGGTGACGGCTTTGTCGGCCGCCAGGGCGTTTAGCGCCGCTTCGTCTACGATCATTGCCAGCAAGGGGAAGTAGTCGTAGCGTTTGACCTGGCTGACATTTTCGGTTGCCAGCCGGTTTAACACGCCATCGGCGACGGTGGCGATTTCTTGCGTCATGGCGTTGATGCTGGCTTCGTCCCAGGATTCGGCGGCGCTGCGGGCAGCGTGGCCGGGCACGTCTAGTTCGATGATGATGGGGATTTCGCCATAGGTTTGCAGGGCGTCTTGCAGGTCTTGGCTAATGGTGATGTGGCTGTCGGCGCGGGCCGGTTCTTGGCGTTGGCTGAGGATGAGGGTGAGGGTGAAAACGGCCGTGAGGAAGATGAACAAGGGGAATTTGAGCTTCATGCGCTGCCTCCAAAGAGATATGTTTGTTGGTTGGCTGGTTCATTGGCTGATAAGCCAACCAACAAACGATACTCTTTCCGGCGTTTCCAAAGCGTTTGATGGTGTTGATGCTGGCTATTGCTATAGCGTTCAAGGAAGGAGAACCGGGTTATATCTTGCGAACTCGGACAAGCCGGCCGCCTTTTTCATCAGCTATCCTACTGAACCTCCAATCTCCAAGCTCAGTTCCGTAAGTTATTCCATTTTCGTTCCTTAGTCGGGTTTCAGAGCCAACGGTAGGAAGATGGTGAACTTGCTTTCCGGCACTGGATGAACCACAAAGGTAGCAGTAGCTACGCTGACGCCGGCCGTGTTCGTGATGGTCAACGTGACTGTGTAGCTGGCAGCGGCCGGATACACGTGGGTGGGGTTGGCTGCCATGCTGGTCGCCCCATCGCCAAATTCCCAGAGGGTGGTCAGTGGCGCTGTGCCGGTGGAGGTGTTGGTGAAAACGGCCGTTTCCCCCAACACCACCGGCCCATTGTGGTCGAAGCTGGCGACCGGCGGAAACAATTCATGCACAGTGACGGTGACGGTGGCGCTGCTGGTTTCCCCTGCCGGGTCGGCAATAGTGTAGTCGAAGGTGTCCAGCCCCACGTAAAAGGGGGCGGGCGTATAGATAATTTCCTCTCCGGCAATAACGGCCGTTCCGTTCGCCGGCGCAGTGACGGAGATGAGGGTGAGGGGATCGCCGTCCGGATCGCTGTCGTTGGCTAACACGTCAATGGTCACGACCAGATTCATCCACGTCTCGGCCTCATCGTCCAGGGCCAACGGCGGGTTGTTGCCCAATCGCCATAGTTCACGCCCGTGGATCCCATCATCGGCCGTAAAATAGAGCACGTTCCCCACGACAATAAAGTCACGCGGTTCAGAACTGGCCGGTCCCGGATTGATGTCGGCCAGCAGCGATGTGCCGGCGGCTGTGCCGTCGCTCTGCCACAACTCGTACCCATGCACCCCCTCCGTAGCGGTGAAGTAGACGATGCCATTCATATAAGCGACCATCTGAAAAGCCTGATACCTGGCGCTGGGGGGAAAGGCATTGCCAGCCGGGTGAATGTCGCGGATCATCGCCGTGCCGGTAATCGTGCCATCACTTTGCCACAGTTCCAGGCCGTGTACGCCATCATTACCGGCAAAAAAGAGCCGCCCTTCCCCTGGCGCGTGGTCATTCGTGGGCGTTAATTGGGCGAAGGACGACCCACTCATGAGCTTGCGGGTGTTTGCTTCCGTGCCGTCGCTGGCCCACAACCCAAACTCAAATGAGCTATCATAGGCCACAAAATAAACAGTCTGTTCCAGAGGCGTGAAGTACATCGGAGAGCTGCCGTAGATGCCGCCGATATCCTTGACCAGATACGTACCGTCAGCCGTGCCATCACTCCGCCAAAACTCAAATCCATGAACGTCATCCCCTGCGCCGAAATAGAGGATATTTTCAAGAACGCCAGACCCAAGAAACATCGCGTAAGAGCCATAGGGTCCAGGATAAATATCTTTGACCAGAACCGTGCCTGCTTCTGTGCCGTCACTGCGCCATAACTCGCGGCCGTGTTCGGCCGTAGTTGCCTGGAAGAAAAGGGTATCGCCGGCTACGGCCAGACCGTAAGGATTCCCGGAAGCGCTGCCCGGCCAGATATCTTTGAGCAAAACTGTATTCGTGATGGTGCCATCAGACAGCCACAGTTCAGTCCCAGTCGCTGGCGTATTAGCGCGGAAGGCGACCTGCCCGTTAAAGGCCGTCAGGTCTATAGGATGGCTGTCCGCCTGCGGGGTGGGGTTGAGGTCCGCTACCAGTTTGGTGCCCGCTTCCGTGCCGTCACTGACCCACAATTCGCTGCCATGTTCGCCATCATTGGCCTGGAAAAAGACCTGGCCGTTGACCGACTCCAGAACTGTGTAGGCCGCTGCTGGCGTCGCGGCAGGGGTGGGGGTGGGGTAAAAGGGGGACTGGTTGCTCTCTGTGTTGACATCTTTCACCAGGTAGGTGCCCGCTTCTGTGCCATCGCTGCGCCACAGTTCACGGCCGTGCCTGTCATAGGCCAGGAAATAGAGATGGCCGTCGGCCTCAATAAGCTCTCCTGGGTGGGAGGATTGGGTGCGGGCAAAGGCGATGTCCGCTACGCGCTCGGTGCCGCTTTCCGTGCCGTCGCTGCGCCACAATTCCTGGCCCGCCAGGCCATCGTTGGCCGTGAAGTAGAGGAGATCATTCACCGCCGTCAGGCTGGTAGGCATAGAGGTGTAACCGCCTGGGTAAATATCTTTCACCATGCCTGTTCCGGCTTCGCTGCCGTCGCTGCGCCATAACTCCCGCCCTAACCCGGAGTCATCTACGGCTGTGAAGAAGAGTGCGCCATGAACGGCCGTTAACTCCTGAGGCTCAGATGAAGTTGCGCCTGGGTAAATATCTCGCACCAACCAGGTGCCGTCTTCTGTGCCGTCGCTGCGCCACAACTCCCGGCCGCTGCCCGGTTCGGCAGCCGTGAAGTAAAGCAGCCCCGCCACCTGTGTCAGTTGTTCAGGCGTGGCGCTGCCGCTGCCGGGCGCGATCTCTTTGACCAACTGCGTGCCCCCTTCCGTGCCATCGCTGCGCCACAGCTCAACGCCGTTCACCCCATCATTGGCGCGAAAGAAAAGAAGATCGCCAACGGCCGTTAACCCGGCAGGAGAAGAACCGGCCGTCGGGTGAATGTCTTTCACGATGACTGTGTTGGTGACGGTGCCATCGCTGCGCCACAGTTCACGGCCGTGAAGGTCATCACCGGCCGTGAAGAAGAGGGTGCCGTTCACCTCTGTCAGTTCAAGAGGGACAGATGAAGCTGTCGGGTGAATGTCTTTGACCATGAAAGTGCCCGCTTCCGTGCCATCGCTGCGCCACAGTTCGCTGCCGTTCACGCCATCAAAAGCGGAAAAATAGAGCAGCCCATTCAAGGCTACCAGCGAATCAAGCCAGGAACTGCCCGTCGGATTGATGTCCTTGACGCGAACAGTGCCGATCTCCGTGCCATCACTCACCCACAGCTCTCTGTCCAGGTTCTCGTCAGAAGCGATGAAGAAGAGCAGGTCGTTAACGGCCGTCAAGTGCCACGGGCTGGCTGAACCGGTGGGATGAATATCTT
Organism: uncultured Ardenticatenaceae bacterium; assembly: GCA_964405285.1. Taxonomy (GTDB): domain Bacteria; phylum Chloroflexota; class Anaerolineae; order Promineifilales; family Promineifilaceae; genus Leptovillus. The sequence continues at coordinate 5,569 of CAYONK010000053.1, read as the reverse complement.
TGATCATCACGGTGCCCGCTTCCGTGCCATCACTGCGCCACAACTCCCAACCATGAACGCCATCAGTGGCGACAAAGTACAAGAGGCCACCCACCTCAGTCAGCCGAAAGGGGTCAGAGAAGCCGGTAGGGTTGATGTTTTTGACCCGTACAGTGCCTGTGATGGTACCGTCGCTGCGCCACAGTTCCCGGTCATTATCATCGTCTGTCGCCGCAAAGAAGAGTATCCCATTGACTTCGGTCACAGGACCGGGGTTTGAATGAGAATTTTCCTGGTTAATATCTTTGACCATGCGCAGCGATAGGCTGGTCGGAGCGCTGCCGGCTACGGGCTGCCAGGCCAGGTTCAACAAGCAAAAGGCGGCCACAAAAAGCAGCAGCCCACCAATTACCACTCGCTGTAAAGTGACAGGATGAGTCGCGTTATTCATCATAAACCTCTATCTGGTCGAAGAACTAGAAAATTGCTCGGCCTGTGGTTCTGGTTTGACAATTAGCGGCAGATAGGTGATCGCAATTATTTCGACTGACAAGGAGGCAGTTGCTACCTGTATTGGATTTCGAGCTGTTACTGTCACTGAATAAGTGCCAGGCATTAAATATGTGTGCGATACGCTTGCACCGCTTCCCGCTCTCCCATCGCCAAAATCCCAAGCGAACGTGACCGAGTCACCCCCTTGTACGGTTGCCGTAAATGCTACGGCCGTTCCTAATAGGGTATCGCCAACTGCGTTCGAGACAACAGTCAAGTTTGAAAACGGTCGCACTTCAAAAGCCCCTCTATCACAAGCGTTAGCCTGGGGGCGAGATATACCCCGCTGATCAACCATTACAGCGCCATCGCTGCAATTTCCGGTTTCTACGGCCGGGCTTCCTATTAGCAAGGCATGGGTTTGGGTCGCACCACCATTGTCGGCCAAAGAGGATACACCTAAATTAGGAGATGAAATGTCATTATTCACCCCTGATTGAAAACAAGTGCCATCACTATCCAGGTTGTAGCCATTGGAAACAATGGTTCCTACTCTCAAACAATCTGCGCCTGCGTTATAACCGATGATGCTATTTGTCAGATAGGTTTCTCCTCCGAAGCCGGAATAGATACCCTGACCACCGAAGATAGCTGGCGTTGTATTGCTCAAGACGGAACTATTTTGCAAAGAAAGCCAGCCACCGTTATTAATCCCCGCCCCTCCTCCTGGCGCTGAATTTTGGCTGATGGTGCTGTTCGTAATAATCATTGTGGCGAAATTGGTGATGGCCCCGCCAAAAACACTTTCATTATGGGCGAGGGTGCTGGCATTGATCAGGATAGTCCCGTTCGCTTGATTGTTGATCGCACCACCGTCCCCCTCCTCAAGATTAGTAGAATTGTACTGGAAGGTTGTATGTTCAATCGTTATGTATCCGCTGTTATGAATAGCCCCGCCATGTCCTGAACCGAATGTGTTTGGGAGGGTATTTGACTGAAACAGGCTGTTCTTAATTGTGATCTGACCACTATTATAGTTAAACAACCCACCCCCTAAATTCGAGTCGTCAGTTCGCCCAAAATTCCCGCTTATATCACTGTTTTGGAGCAAGAGTGTTCCGCCCCAATTATAGATCCCACCACCCAGCGAACCTGTGTTGCTGACGACTTCCACATAGTTCAAGGAGACCGCAGCCATTGAGGGGATGTAAATACCGCCACCCGCGTCAAACCCACCAAACGGACCGCCGGCTAACCCGGTCGCGTTGCCCTGAGTGATCTGCAAGTTCGTCATTGTGACAGAATAGTTGTCGCTTACGATAATGACCCGACCGGCAAACTCGGCGTCAAGAACAGCGGGGTGTTCCAAACTGGGTGTGATCCAGTTGGGAGGTGTATACCCGCCTTGTAAGGTAAGGTTTTTGTCAATATAGACTACTTGAGGATTCCCTGCCTGGGTAATTACCCCTTTGCAATGGCCGGCAATTTTGATCACATCGCCCGAATTAGCGAGATTAACGGCCGTTTGCACCGCCGCTGCATCAGCAGTGGTATAAGTGATGGTAGGATTACTGGCGATTTGGGCATGACATAGGCTGTTCTCCCCGGAGGAAGAGTTGGTGAAGGAATGAGAATGGACAGAAGATAAAGCCATCACCGGAAATATGAAGATCATCAATCCGGTACCGAGGCCACACGCGATCAGCAACGCCACCAGCCTTGGTCGTTTAATGGAAGAAAATAACTTGTTCATAGAGTCTCCTCGGATGACATTCACCTTGATATATCTCAAATAAAGTCAATGGCGCACAGGTGGATCTGGGCGTCTGCGTCGGCAGCAGAGTAGGCGAACTGAGCGGCGTGAGCGTGGGCAACGGCGTCAAGGTTGGTCTGGCGGTGTGGTCTGGCAGCGCTTCGATGGTGGCGGCGACCACCAGGGCGACTTCGGCTTCGATGGTCGCTTGAATATCTTGCTGGCAGCCCGTGAAGAATAGAAAGCAGAGCAAACAGGCGAAAATTGGCTTCGAGCGGTTCACACTCCCTCCTTGAAGTGACATGATATATTGGATAGTCTGCGTCAACCTTTTGCCAATAAAAAGCCTGCTTCGGGCAAAAGGAACACGCCCGCTCAGTGTAGCAGAAATGGTCATCTGCCGGAATCTGACGAATGTCATATCTCTGTCATTATTGGGGCCGAGGGAGATGCCGGGCATTTTTGTCGGATGGCAAGGGGTAAACTATAGGATTTACGATTTACGATTTACGATTTGCGATACCTTTGATGAGACGTTGTTGGGGTGGAGAGCGGGGCCAACGGCCGTTTTCTCACCCCCATCTCGCCCGGCAAAGGTGCGGGGCGGGGCGGCTGTTCCGGCGTCAAAGCCGAATCCTGGTGGGCCTTAAACCAGGGCCGCATTGCTGGTATAATGAGTAGACGCTCAGATAGCGGCAAATCAGCAAGAAGAGGAGTAGCTCTATGACGACAACATCGGCAGAGGTAAAAAAGGAACAGTTGGCAACGGCCGTTCACTATCTGGCAGGTCTATTGGAAGAAGGCTCATTGATCGGGCATTATGACCGGGACACCCGGCGCGAGATCGCCGAAGTGCTGGAGCTAATGCTGCAAAAGGTGGAAGGCCTGCCCGATAACGTGCCGGATCACCTGGTACAGGCGGCTGTCGTGCGGGCCATCGTCGGCGCGAAAGAGACGCTGCACGTGGATGAAGCGTTGGAACGCGAGAGCCTGATCAACCGGCAAATGCGCGAAGTAGAAGCCTTTGCCAGCATTCACGGCCACGTTTTAACCGGTTGGGAGCCGGTTTCCGGCGAACAAGGCGTGGAATACCAGGTTTCTTGCCAGAATTGCGGCGGCTTTGTTTACGTAAGCCTCTCTGGGACGTATAACTTGCTGCTAGACAGTTGCGAGCGGATCTAAAAGGGGCAGGTTACAAACCTGCCCCTACAAAACACAAACCTTAAGGCGCTAACTCAAGTTAACGCACGATGACGTCTACAAAAGCGCGTAGGCTGCGCCCATCTTCGAGCGTGGCAAACAGCGTCATCTCCGTCGTATCCGGTGTCAGGTCGCCGTTGTTACGCAATTCTGGCAAAGAAAAGTGCAGAACCAGGTTCATGCCGCCACTGCCATCGGGTGTCCAGGTAGCAAAAGGCGTGCCATTTGGGCGAACTGCCACTGGGGTATTTCCCAAACGAATTGAGTCAATTTGAACATCGCTCAGGCTGAAGGTGACAGCTTCGCGGTCGAATACCAGCACCTTCACGTTGCCGTTTGCATTGTATTTGATGACGGGCTGCGTTGCTAACCGCATTTCGATGAAAGGATCCTGGTAAGTGAGGGCGCGATAGACGTTGACCCGGCCGAAACCAGTTTCATTATCGAACCCGTCCGGGCCTAAATCATCGGCCGTATTGCGGATTTGTTGGCGAATTTCGCTGGTAGAGGTCATGCCGTTCGCGTAGAGCAGCGCGGCTAAACCGGCTACCTGCGGAGTTGCCATTGAGGTTCCGGCAAGATAGGCATAGGCAGTATCGTTGCTGTGGTAGCTGGCCAGGATAAAGCTGTGCGGTTGATCTTCGCTAATATCGCCGCCGGGTGCGACAACTTCGACTTCGGGTCCATAGTTGGAGTAGCTGGAACGTTCATCGCTCCAGTTGCTTGAGCCAACAGCCATGCACTGCGGGAAAGCGGCCGGGTAGGAAACTGTAGCCGCCCCGTCGTTACCGGAAGCGCAAACGGGTAAAACGTTGTTATCCAGGGCGTATTGCAAAGCGTTTTGCGTTGCTGTGCTGGGTGCGCCACCGCCCAGGCTAAGATTTAGCACGTTGGCCCCATTATCTACCGCCCAGATAATGCCATTGGTAATGCCGGCCGCATTACACAACCCCAAAGGACCACCACAAACCCGCACGGCAAGGAATTTGATGTCTTCGGCATAAGCGACGCCCGGCGTGCCTAATCCATTATTGCCGTGCGCTCCGGCGATACCCGCTACGTGGGTTCCGTGCCCGTTATCGTCTGCCCAGTTGTTGGGATTAATTGTGCCTATCAAACAAAAGAGGGAGGGGCAAAAATTCCGCCCGCCAATGACCTTCCCCGCAAGGTCTTGATGGGTTGCCCGAATGCCGGTATCTATGACACCAATCACGGCCGTTCCCGTCACCCCGCCGTTGCTTTCCAAATAGTTATAGGCTTCTAACCAGGCAATATCGGCCCCTTCCTGGCCGGTCTGGGCAACGACGTTGCCGAACTGGTCGGTGACATAACCGGGATTGTGCAAATCCCACTTTGCGCCGAACAACAGATCATCTGGTGCGGTGCAATCGCCAGTTTCACACGGGATGATCGAGTAAATATAGTTGGGTTCGGCAAATTCCACGTTGGGATTCATGCGCAAATTAGTGGCGACTTCTAACTCTTCCCCTTCGTCAACTTCTAAAACCCAAACGCGCTCAGCGCGCAATCCTTCTTTAGTTCGCGCTCCATTTTGCTGGGCGATTTCTGCGCGGGACGCGCCAGGCTTAAACTTCACCAGCAGCTCGCCGGGGACGTACCCTAATGTTTCCCAATCCGGTTCGGGCGCTTCTGGCGGATCGTCTGCCATAACGGTTGTAACACCCAGGATAAGGGCAAAGAACAGTGCCAGCAAAATTACTTTCCTCTTTTTCACCGTTTTCTCTCCATATTGTTGTTAAGGTTTTACTCGTTGTAACGTTCGTCATTGCCACCGAAAAGGTGACTTATGCCGGGCATGATTTTAGGGAATTAGCGGTGTTTGTTTGCGTAACGGCCGTTACGCTTCATCCATCTCTATCATGCTCCTTTGCTGGCCCCACGTTGGATCGTCGGAACAACTTATTCAATTGCAAGACAAATTGGGCTGATGGTTTGCACTGGCAAACCTGGATTTGTAACCAGAAATAAGCTTGGCTCTGGCGATGCTTCTTAGGTAATTATCTACTTCCGGCTACAAAGTGGCTAAATTCTACCTTGTGCCTTATTTCTGTCAAGGAATTAATAAAAAAGGCAGCAATTCTCAATTTAACAAGCGAGATGTCATGCTGAGGTCCTCCGAAGCAT
>CAYONK010000052.1:0-12168 GCA_964405285.1 uncultured Ardenticatenaceae bacterium | reverse complement strand
GTGATGACCAAACCCTCCAGGCGGCTGGCGACTGGTGGCGGCTGGCGGGTGGCGGTCGGTGTGGGGGTGAAAGTGGGGGTGGGTGTGGGGGAGACAGATGTTGGGCTGCCGGTAGCGGGTAGGGGTGTGGGCGTATGGCTGGGTGCGGGGGTGGCGCTGGGCAGGGGGAGAGTGGGGATGAGGATAACGGCCGTTTCCCTCCCCACCACTCTCTCTGGCGCGGGCAGCGCCGTTGGCAAAGGGGTCATCGCCAGGGCCAGCACCCGGTCAGGCAGCTTTTCCTGCACCCGGCCGGGCAATGCGCCCACCAGCCCCGGCAGCCAATACCAGCCGATCAGCCCCATCGCCAGACCGATCCCCAGGAATAAGATGAGGAAACGGCCGCGCTTATCCATCCCAACTCTCAATCATCAACGATCAGCTCCCAACTACAATTTCGTCAAGAACACCTGCACAATATGGCTGTTCTGCCGCCCCTGGCGGATGAGGAAATCAATCAGCGCCGGGAAGCGTTGGAGCATGCGTTGGTAGTTGTAGGAGCGGTGCAATCCGGGCAAGAGAACCCGTTGGCAGCGCTGCTCGTACACTTTAAGCTGGCTCAAGGCGACGCTGTTGGCCGTCAGCGCTTCGTGGGCGGTTTTAGCGGCCAGTTCAGCCGAGATCATGCCATTGTGGATGCCGCCGCCGGTGATCGGGTTGATGAAACCGGCCGCATCGCCCACCAGCAACGCCCCCGGAAAGGCAAAGTTCAACCCCGCCTGGGAGCCAAAGTTGAGCGGCCAGGTGGCGATGTCGCGCAGAATCCCTCCGCGCCGGAGCCGTTGTTTGATCTCCGGCATCACCAGAAATTCCTTGAGCAAATCTTCTAGCTTGCGTTTGGTGTGGCGGAATTGATCCAGGCGCATCCCCAGGCCGATGTTGGCTCGCCCACCGCCCAGGTTGAAGATCCAGGCGTAACCCGGCGAGATATCTTCGTACAGATAAAATTCGGCCGTGTTGGGGACTTCTTCGATGTCTTCAATGTAGGCGCGCAGAGCGACAGCCTTGTGTTCTGGCTGGTGTTGCTGCTGGCGCGGCCGTAAGGCGCGTGCGATGGCTGAAGTGACCCCATCTGCTCCGATGACCAGTCTGGCGCGCAGGTCTTGGAGGTGGAAACGGCCGTTTTCCCCCACCTTCGCCCGCACGCCCACCACCTGCCCGTTCTCCAGCAATGGCTCCTGCACCTGGGCTGGCAGGAATTCCGCGCCGGATTCCACCGCATGTCCCTGGAGCATCGCGTCTATTATCTTGCGGGGGGCAACGTAAGAATGGGCCTGATCCGCAGGATGTAGGGGCGTATCAATCACGTAACCTTTGGGCGAGACGAGGCGGACCTGTTTGATTTGATTAAACGCGCCGCTCTCTTCGGCGGCCTGGATTTTTGCCGCCATCCCCATGCGATTCATGATCCGAACCACGCCAGCCGGGACGCCATCGCCGCATATCTTATCTCTGGGAAAACATTGCCGGTCGAGCAGCAGCACATCGTGCCCTTTCTGGGCTAACAATGTGGCCGCCGTCGCCCCCGCTGGTCCTGCCCCCACGACAATGACTTCTCGTTTTTGCGCCATCTAGCTATTTCCCTCCTTTGTGTGGGATTGTAGATTGGAGATTGATGACCTATGCTATCTCCAATCTTACCCGCTGGTCTCCAGCCTTAGCAGATCGAAAACCATCCGTTGCTCTGCAGATTTCGTGGATTGGCGCAGATTTTTTTGGTTCAATCCTTCGCTGCACTTAGGGCGGGTTCTGCGGAACCTGCGTGAATCCGCGGAGCTTTTTTAGATCTATTGAGTCTCTATTTGGGACATCCAGGCCGCCATATCTTCCTTTAGCTGCGCCAGAGACGGCCGGTGGACGTACATCATGTGCCCTGCTTCATAATACGTCAGATGAACGTTGCCTTGCAAGTGCGAGGCCAACCCTAAGTGGTTGATGGTGTAGCGCGTCGCCAGATAAGGGGTGGCAAGGTCATAATAGCCGTTGGCGATAAACACCTTCAGGAATGGGTTCATGCTGATGGCCTTGCGCAGCGTTTCGGCCACATCTACGAAGCGGTTTTGGTGGGGTTCATAGTTCCAGGGCCAGACGCGACCGGTGAGGATTTCGTAGGGCAGATCGCTCTCAAATTGCAGGTCGCGCCGCACGTAGTCGTTGAGGGTGGCGGTGTAGGGGCCTTGAATGACGGCGTAGCTGGGGTCGAATTCGTTATGCTCCCCGGCCGAATCGCGGTCTACGCCAGTGAAGCGGGTATCTAAGCGCCCGATGGTACGCCCTTCGTGGCGCAACAATTCCTTGCAGAAACGGTGAATGTTGATCCGCAGGTCGGTTCGCTCGATGTAGTCGGCAGAGAGGCCGGTGTAGCGGGCGAGTTGGGCAGCAACGGCCGTTCTCCGCTCCTCAGACAGCGCCGCCCCCTGCATCAGGGCCAGGGTGTAGTCGCCCAGGGCGAACTGTTCCACTTCCGCTAGGGTGTGGGCTAAATCCGCTTGCAGGTCGGGGGCTAAACGGCCGTGATACCAGGCCGTCGCCGCATACGTCGGCAGAAAGAGGCTATAGGGCAAATCATTCCCCGGCGTGAAGTAGGCCGTCTGAAAATTGAGGATGGAGGAGATGAGCAGGATGCCGTTCAAGTACATCCCGTGCCGTTCCTGTAAATAGCCAGACAAGCCGGCCGAGCGCGTCGTGCCATAGCTTTCCCCGGCCAGGAATTTGGCCGAGGCCCAGCGTTCGTAGCGGGTGGTATACAGCCGGATAAAATCGCCCACCGATTCGATGTCTTTCTTGAAGGCGTGGAAGTTTTTCGGCTTCTCCCCCGGCGCGGCGCGGCTGAAGCCGGTGCTGACCGGATCAATAAAGACCAGGTCGGTCACGTCCAGCAGGGAGAATTCGTTGTCTACCAGGCGATAGGGCGGGGGCGGGGCGGAGCCTTTCTCGTCGCCCATCACCACCCGCTTCGGCCCCAACAGCCCCAAATGCAGCCAGACGGAGGAGGAGCCTGGCCCACCGTTGAAGGCAAAGGTGATGGGTCGGCCGGCCGGGTCGGCATCGTCCTTCGTGTAGGCAGTGAAGAAAATAGTCGCTTTGGCCTTTTCGCCTTCGGATTTTTCCTCTTTTTCTTGCTCTTCCTTAAGGATGAGGGTTCCGGTGGTGGCGGTGTAGTGGATGGTTTGCCCGTTCAGGCTGATGGAGTGACGGGTCTGGACGATTTTTTCTTCGGGGGTGGGGTACTCTTCTTTTTTGTTGTTGTTGTTCTCGGTCATTGTTTTCCTTGTGTTTAAACGCAAAGGCGCAAAGGCGCAGAGGGAAGCTGTTGCTGAGTGTAATTGTGGCGAAAACGGCCGTTCTCTCCAAATTTTCGTTTGCCATCCCGCCCGCTCGCTCGTACAATCCAACAAAATGGAATTGTTCTGGTTACAGGGTACAAGTTACATGGTCCTCTGTAACCTGTAACCTGTAACCTCTTCTAGGAGACACACATGGTCGCTGTTGTAGACAAGCGCGCTGAACAAAAAGCCGCCCTGGCCCGCATCCGCAGCGGACTGGCTACCAAAGTCCGCATTCTCGCCAACCACGATGCCTGTCCGGTCTGTAAAGCGCTGGAAGGCGCTTATGAATTCGACGAAGTGCCGGAACTCCCCCATGAAGGCTGCTCTCACGGGGATGGCTGTCGCTGTTTTTACGCCCCAGTGCTGGACCGCTACGGGCCATAAGCGAAAACTAAAAGCGCGGAGGGGTTTCACGAAACATCTTCGTGTCCTCCTCCGCGCTCTCGATTGTAAAGTCTATTTGCTCTGTGGCCTTAACTTACCACACTCACATGCTCCGCCGCTAACTCGGCCGGGCGCAATTTACTCGCCCCCGGTTCCCCCGTCTCCAAAAGCCAGCAAGCCGCATAATGCTCATTCCCATAATCCTTAAACGGCGGCTCTTCCTCGCGGCATTTGGCAAAGGCCAACGGGCAGCGCGTGTGGAAGCGGCAGCCCTGTGGCGGATTTAGCGGGCTGGGCACATCCCCCTGCAAAATCACCCGCTGCCGCTTCACCGTCGGGTCAGGGATGGGGATGGCCGACATTAACGCCTGCGTATAAGGGTGCAGCGGATCGCGGTACAAATCGTCCCGCGAAGCCAACTCCACCATCTTGCCCAGGTACATCACCCCGATCCGGTCGCAAAAATGCTCCACTACGCTCAGGTTATGGGCGATAAACAGGTACGTCAGCTTAAAATCTCGCTGCAATTCGCGCAAAATCGTCAGAACTTGCGCCTGAATTGAGACGTCCAGCGCGGAAACCGGCTCGTCGCAGACGATGAACTTCGGTCGCAGCGCCAGGGCGCGGGCGATGCCGATGCGCTGTCGCTGCCCGCCGGAAAATTCGTGCGGATACCTCTTGGCGTGTTCGGCGCGCAGCCCCACCCGCCGCAGCAAATCGCTGACGATCTCGTGCCGTTCGCGCCGGCTTTTCTTCGTGTGGATGCGCAGCCCTTCGCTGATGCTCTCGCCGACCGGCATCCGAGGGTCCAAAGAGGAGTAGGGGTCTTGGAAGATGATCTGGATGTCGCGGCGCAGCTTTTTCAGGTCGCCAGCCTTGAGGTCGAAGATGTTCTGCCCATCGAAGAAAGCCGCGCCCTCGGTGGCCGGGATCAGGTGCAGCAAGGTGCGGCCAATGGTGGTTTTACCGCAGCCAGACTCGCCCACCATGCCAAACGTTTCGCCTTCATATATGTAGAAGGAGACGTCATCCACTGCCTTGACCCAGCCGCTCACCCGCTGGAGCAGACCAGACCGGACAGGGAAGTATTTTTTTAGATTTTTTACTTCGACCAGCACATGCCGGTTTTCAGTGAAACGGCCGTTTGCCTCATTCTCCCGCGCCATCTTATCTCCTGTGCAAACCCCTCTCTACCCTACTCATACAACCAGCAACGCACCCAATGATTCGGCGCCACCTGCTTTAACTCCGGCTCCTCCTCCGCGCAGCGCGTCAGTCCATGCTCAATCCGCGCCAGACAGCGCGGCGCGAATTTACACCCCTCCGGCAAATCTACCAGATTTGGCACACTGCCCGGAATCGTCACCAACTCCTTATCCGCCTGACCCAACACCGGCGTTGAGCCAATCAAAGCGGCCGTATACGGATGTTTCGGGTTCTGAAAAAGGTCCACTACCTCCGCCTCTTCCACAATCCGCCCGGCGTACATCACCACCACCCGGTTACACATCTCCGCCACGACTCCCAAGTCGTGGGTGATCAGGATGATGGCCGTATCCATTCTCGTCCGTAGACTACGCATCAGGTCCAAAATCTGCGCCTGAATGGTCACGTCCAGCGCCGTCGTCGGCTCGTCGGCGATCAGCAGCTCCGGCTCACAGGCCAGCGCCATAGCAATCATCACCCGCTGCGCCATCCCGCCCGATAATTCGTGGGGAAACGCCTTCAACCGCGACTTGGGTTCCGGGATGCCCACCATTGTCAGCAGTTCCAGCGCCCGCTTCTCGGCCGCCTCCTTGCTGATCTTCTGGTGAATGAGTAACGCTTCGGTCAATTGATCGCCAACGCGAAAGACAGGATTCAAGCAGCTTTGTGGCTGTTGGAAGATCATCGAAATCCGGTTTCCCCGGATGTCTCCCAGTTTCGACTCTGACAGCGTCACCAGGTTTACGTTGTCAAAGAGAACTTCCCCCTCCACAATTTTCCCTGGTTGCCCGATCAGCCGCATGATCGAAAGCGACGTTACGCTCTTGCCACAGCCGGATTCCCCTACCAACCCCAAAACCTCACCCCGCTTTACTTGCAGGTCAATGCCATCCACCGCCCGTACAACACCGGACTCAGTGAAAAACTGCGTTTTGAGGCCCTTTATTTCCAGAATATTTTCCACAAACGTTTCCCCATCCTATCAACCCAAATGATAAACCACACCCTTACCGAGAAATGCGCGGATCCAAAGCGTCTCGTAAGCCATCCCCCAACAAATTGAACCCCAGCACGACTAACATAATTGCCAGGCCAGGAAAAATTACAATGTGCGGTGCGGAAATGATGTAGGTGCGCCCTTTTTGCAGCATATTGCCCCACTCCGGCACGTCTGGTGGCGCGCCAAGCCCCAGAAAGCCCAATGCCGCTGCTGCCTGAATCGCCACCGCGATTTGCAAGGTGGCCTGCACGACAATAGGAGCCAGCGTGTTTGGGAAGACGTGGATCAGGATAATGCGCCAATCGCTAACGCCCATTGCCCGGCTCGCTTCAATAAATAAATCTTCCTTGATAGCCAGCGTGGAACTCCGTACTAATCTGGCATAAATTGGTATTGAGACCACGCCAATGGCGATCATCGAATTTTCCAGGCTCGGTCCTAACACGGCGACCATGAGAATCGCCAATAAGATACTGGGAAAGGCGAGCATGACGTCCATCAAGCGCATGATCACCATGTCTACCGCTCCGCCAAAGTAGCCTGAGAGCAGTCCCAGCGGAATGCCGACCGCCAGGCCAATACCCACCGAGATCAGGCCGACGATGAGCGAATAACGCGCTCCGTGCAACAGCCGCGAAAAAAGATCGCGCCCAAGTTCATCCGTGCCGAGCCAATGCTCCGCGCTGGGCGCGGCGCGGCGCACGGCAAAATTAGCCAGATCATAATCATGTGGGGCAATATAGTCGGCTGCCACGCTAATGAAGAGGAAGATCAGGACAATGATCAGCCCCATCACGGCGCCAGGGCTGCGCATCAGTCGTTTGAGGATGATCACCGGTCCAGAACTTGGTGGGCCGGTCTCTTCTGCCAGTTCGACAATTGAGTCTATGGGGCTACTGGTCATGCTCATACTCATCAACCTCAATCGTAGCGGATGCGAGGGTCCAGGTAGGCGTATAGCACGTCTACCAGTAAATTTACCAGGACAAAGCCAATGGTGATGACCAGGACAGTCCCTTGGACCACCGGATAATCGCGGAAGCTAATGGAATCAATCAATAGCCGGCCGATACCCGGCCAGGCGAATACCGTTTCAGTGATCACCGCGCCCCCCAACAGTGTCCCGAATTGCAGCCCGATGATGGTCACAATCGGCACGAGCGCGTTGCGCAGGGCGTGCTTATAGATGACCTTCCATTCGGCCACTCCTTTAGCGCGGGCGGTGCGGATGTAATCGGTGCGCAGCACTTCTAACATGCAGGCGCGGGTCATGCGGGCCTGGATTGCCATCGAATTGGCGGCCAGGGCGATCACTGGCATAACCAGGTGTTTCCAGGTTCCGGTTCCGGTGGGAGGTAGAATTGGCTCGGTCGCCCCCATCAATCCGGGCAAATAGACGGCAAAGAAGATCATCAACATCAGGCCGAGCCAGAAAATGGGCATGGAAACGCCCAGGAGGGCGAAGATCATGCTGCCGGCGTCTATCCAGGTGTTGGCCCTGGTCGCTGAAATCACGCCAATCGGGATACCAATTGCGGCGGACACCAGCAAACTTAGGCCGGCCAATTGCAGCGTTTTGGGCAACCTGAGAATGATCTCGTCCAGCACTTGTTGACGAGTACGCACCGATTGCCCCATGTCGCCTTGGATGGCGCGTTTGAGATAGATGCCGTATTGCACCAGCATCGGCTCGTCCAATCCCAGGTCTCTTCTAACCTGTTCACGCAGCTCAGGCGTTGCCAGTTCGCCGGCAATGGCGATGGCTGGGTCGCCTGGTACAAAACGGATGCTGACGAAGACTAAAAACGATGCGCCAATCAGAACCGGTATGGCATAGAGCAGGCGACGCAGAATGTAGGTTGTCATTGAGCGTAGGGGATATTGACATAAAAAATTGGAGGTGAATGGATACAACCACTCACCTCCAATTTTATTTAGGGTAAGGATTAACGCTTATCCGCGCCGGTAGCAATCATCCGTTCGTTGGGGTGAACGACAAAGCCTTCGACGTTACTGCGGATGGCCGTTAGCTGTACTTCGCTGTACAGGAAGAGCCAGGGAGCGTCGTTCCAGATGATCTCGATGGCTTCGGCGTAGGCAGCCTCACGCGCGGCCGGGTCCGGGTTGGTGCGGGCGGCGTCGAGCAGCGCGTCTACTTCAGGATTCTGGTAGAAAGCGCCGTTGAAACCAGGCGGGATCTCAGAGCTGTGGAACAGAGCGTAGAGGGCGTAGTCGGCGTCCATGGTGGGCGTGCCCCAACCGAGCATGGCGAATTGCACTTCGTTGTCGGGCGCTTCAGCGCGGACGAAGGGCACGTACTGCGGCCATTCCAGGGTACGCAGTTCTACGTTCAGGCCAACTTCACGCAATTGGGAACGCACGGCGTCGGCGACCAGGGCGTCCTGGATGTAACGGCCGGTGGGGTGGTACAGGACAACCGTCGTGCCTTCGGCGATACCGGCATCTGCTAACAGTTCGCGCGCTCTGTCCACGTCACGGGCGTATGGCTCTTGCGCCGAAAAACCAAAGATGGGCGAGGCGAAAGGCGCTCTGCTCACCAGGGCGGCGTCGTCGAACAGGTCACGGACAATGCCTTCTACATCCACGGCGTAGTTGACGGCCTGACGGACGCGCACGTCATCGAATGGCTCTTGGGTGACGTTGAAGAAGATGTAGATGGTGCGCAGACCGGGGGTGGTGACGATTTCGATATTGGGGTTGGCGGCCAGACGTTCCGCTTCGGCCGGGGGGACGCGCACGGCAATGTCGGCCGTGCCGGCTTCGACTTCGATGAGGCGGGCGCCATCTTCTTTAACGACTTTGAAGATGACGGTGTCAATCTTGGCGGGGGTTCCCCAGTAGTTGGGATTGCGTTGCAGGGTGACGGCTTCGTCACGGGCCCAACTGCCCAGGGTGTAGGGGCCGGTACCGATGGCGTTGGCGGCGAGGTAGTCGTTGCCCTGAGCCAGAGCGGCGGGGCTGACCATGGCCAGTGCGCCGTGGGAGAGGTGGGCGGCCAGGGGGGCGAAGTCGCTGTTGAGGTTGATCTGGACGGTGTAGTCGTCTACGACCACGACCTCTTCGATCCGGTCAATCAGGAAGCGGAAGGGGGCGGCGTTTTCGGTGTCGAGGACGTAATCGAGGTTGGCTTTAACGGCCGTTGCGTCAAACGGCGTACCATCGGTAAAGCTAATCCCCTGGCGTAGCTTGATGATAAACGTCTGCGGCTCATCGCCCGGCTCAATGCTTTCTGCCAACAACGGTTCCAACTCACCTTCGATACTCATCTCAAACAGCGTTTCGTAAACATGTTCTAAAACGGTGTATGAGGGGGAAGAGGTCACCAGATGGATGTTCATATTTTCGACATCCGTACCGGTGGCGATGGTGAGTGTTTTCGGCTCGGACGTGCCGGTCACTTCTTCAACGGCGGCCTGGACCGTCGGGGCTACTTCCTCAACGGCGGCCTGAACCGTTGGGGCCACTTCCTCAACAGCCGCTTGCAGTGTCGGCGCTACGCTTTCGGCGGCTTCCTGAACTTGCTGGACGGTGCTTGCATCGCAGGCAGCCAAAACCAGGCTCAGGACAAGGGCGGCAATTAACAGAATAAACTTGCTCTTGCGTCTCATATCTCTCCTCCGTTTTCGAGATAGTGAATAATATGGTGCTGTGATGTGGGTTTGAATAGGAAATAGTTAGGGATGGTATGGTAGCAAAGGTTGACGAAAGAGACAAGCGGATTTTATGACCGGTGGGGGTTAGCCATAGGCCAGGCTTTCGCGCACGCTGATGCGGGTGGCGGCATGGGCGGGTACGAGAGAGGCCAGGAAGGCGATGGACAGAATGGCTACCAGCCAGATTGCCACGCCGACGTAGCTGAAGGCGAAGTCCAGGTCAATCTCCAGAATCGTCTGGCCCAGTAGGTTGGCCATCGGCCGGGCGGCGACGAATGCCAGGGGCACAGCCAGGGCAAAGCTCATCATTCCCTGCAACACCCCTTCCATAATAAACATCGTCATAATGGCCGGTGTTTGCGCCCCGATGGAGCGCAACACGCCGATCTCCCGCGTGCGCTCGACCACGCTGATCCAGAGCGACCCCATCAGGCCAATGCCGCCCACCAGTCCCATCACCAGCGCCAGCCCGAACAACATGCCGTTGATGATGTTGAACTGGTTATAGGCGTATTCGGCATCTTCCGCCTTCGTGCGGCTGAAAAAGACGCTCGTTTCTACGTTGCGCGACTTGAAGGTGTCGTTGAGCGTCGTCATCATGGCGGCGGTGAAGGCTTGATCGGTGGGATGGGTCTGTACCAGGATTTGTGTGGCCCGGTTAGCCTTTTTAGTTATGCTTACCAGCGCGCCGGAAGGGGTGTAGATTGGGTCGGTGGAGATGGGGTCGGAGGTGATGTGCTGGTAGGTTCCGATTACTTCCCAATCGGCTTTCCCCAGGTTGCCCAGGTCTATGGTGATAATGTCGCCGATGACCAGGTTATTGAAGGCGGCTGTGTCCTGGCTGATGACGGCGACGCGGCGGGTGTCGTCTTCAGGGGTGAGCCAACGGCCGTTGACAATATATGGCTGGTACATCTGACTATCCCTGGGGATGCCATACACTTCTGCGCCCAAACCGGCCGTGTCTTGCACCCGCTCCCCCTCGCGCAGCACCGTGCCTGCCACCGTAAACCACGCCTCCGCGTCCACCACCCCCGGCACGCTTCGCGCTATCAATTCCACCTGATCCGACCGTTCCATCCGCTGAAAAAAGATCCGCAGATCAAATTGCCGCCGATCTAGCTCGTTTTGCAGAGTGTAGGTCATCGAATTCGCCAGCGTCATCACCATCAGGAAAGTTGTCCCGGCCAGAACCAGGACCAATTGCGTTAGCGCCAGCCGCCCTTTGCGCCGGAACATATTGCCGAGGGCGATGGCGTAAGGCGAGGGCAAGATTCGCTCCGCCAGCCGTTCTACCAGGCGATCCAGCCGGGAACTGCCAAAGTCGCCGCCGATGCCATAGGAGGCGATGGCCTCGCGCACGGAGATGGTCGCCCCTTTTGTCACCGGCCAGAGGGCGGCCAGCAGCGGTGTCAGCAACGCGGCTAAAATCTGTAAGGTGACGGCGCGGTTGGAGAATTGGAAGCTCTCATAATCTATATTGAAGAGAGCCAGGAACCATTTGCTCCCCTGGTAGGCGGCGATCATCCCGGCCGGCAGGGCGATGAGCAACGCCAGGAAGCCATAGAACAGCACTCCGGCTAAGAACACCTTCATGATGATGGCCGATTGGCCGCCAATCGCTTTGATCACGCCGATCTGGTCGGTTTGTTGGGTGATGATCGCTGTCATGGTGTTGGCGACGATGATGACGCTGGTGAGCAGGGAGACGACGGCCAACACTTGCAGCACCAGGGTGATGCCCAAAATGAAAGAGCGCCCCCAATGTTCGTCCGGGTTCTGGTAGATGATGACAACCACGCCGACGTCTTGCCGCGCCAGCCGGTCTTTGATGACCGCTGCCCGGTCGCGGGCAAAATCTTCGCTGTAGGGTTCCACCTGCACCAGCAGTTGGGTGAACAACCCTTGGGGGATGCCGAAGCGGGCTAACCCTTCGCCGTCTACAAAGAAGTAGGCATTGCCACCAAAGTCGGGCGGGGGGACGAAGGGGTGGCGGATTTTGCCGGTGATGGGGAAGGCGCGGTTGGTCCCGGCCAGCTCAAAAATCACTTCGTCGCCGATGTCCAGGCCATAGTAGTTGCTGGAGATGCGCTCGATGGCGATGTTGGCGCGTGAGGGCCATTCTCCTTCGCGCAGGAGCAGCCAGTCGTATTGCTGATCTTCGTAGTTGTCGCGCATGACGAGGGAGCCGCCTTGCCAACGGCCGTTTTCCTCCGTCTTGTAGCGCACTGAAGTCGTGTTCATCAGATCAACCCCCGCCACGCCGGGGATGTTTTCCAGCGAACGGGCCGTCTCCCGGTCAATCGGCCGGGTGAGGACGATGTTGATATGCGACGGGGCGACCGAACTGTGGGCGGCGTCCATCGTGGAGAGAAGCTGGTCCACCAGGCCAAAAATCGTGCCGATGGCAAACACCCCGGCGGCGATGCTCAACACCGCCAGCAGCGTCCGCGCCTTATGCTGCCAGATGTCGGACCAGACTTTGTACCAGATAACGCTCATAGGTGGTTGGTGGCCGGTGGCTGGTGGCTGGTGG